>DAOMZK010000059.1:0-9582 GCA_035438035.1 Cyclobacteriaceae bacterium
ATGACGATGATGATGACGATGGTGTGCAGCCCACCAGAGTATTCCCTTTTGCGCTGAAGTTTCTGCCATGAAAGCAATTACAAACTGAAACCAACGCGAAGTGCTGTAGGATCGATGGGCGAAATAGCGGTGATAGCCGCCCGTAACCCAAAACATCCTGTAGAAGTAAAAAAAACCGCACAGGATCCAGTCGAAAGTCGTGGCCCCTGTCCATAAAGCTCCCAGGGGGAGTAAATGGATAATCAGGAAAGCGATCTCCTGTTTCAGGATGGGTTTCCGCCTTGCTTCGGGTTGTAAAATTGCCTGTGCCATGACCATGCAAAAATACGGATAATCATTGTATTGGTCCCGATAGCAATCGGCATGTCAATTGCCTATTCCGTCAATTTGCAGTTCCTGTAACTAACGACCGTTAAACTCGCAATACTCAATACTTTACATTTCGGAATTTTTCTCAATTTCCCGTACCTTTGCCGACCGTGAATCACGCCCAGACCATAACCTTGTATCAACCGACGCTCCAGGCGATCGCATACAATCTCGTGCGCTGCAAAGCCGACGCGGAGGACATTGTTCAGGAGACATTTCTGAAGTGGCTGAGCATTATTGACAAAGAAAAAATCAGGAACACGAAGGCCTATCTCATTCAATCGGTTAGAAACAACTGTCTGAATCACCTCAACTCACTGAAGAAGAAGAAAGAGGAATATCTTGATTCCATCAAGGTGGGGGAAATGGTTCATAAGTTTAAGGAAAGCAACTTTGCCCATCTTGATATTGAAACTGACCTTGCGAAGGCATTCAAGGTTTTGCTGGCTAAACTCGAGCCCCTTGAGCGTGCCGTATATGTGCTGAAAGAGGCGTTTGATTTCGACTACGATGCCCTTCAGCTTGCGCTGGATAAGAAAAAAGACCACTGCCGCCAGCTTCTGTGCAGGGCAAAAAAGAAGTTGGGAGAAGAAACCTCAAAACTTCATTTTGACCTGCCCGACACCTCAAAATTGCTGGAAAGTTTCAACAAGGCCTGTACGATGGAAAATGTTTCGGATTTCATTCAGGACCTCAAAAAGGACCTTTCGGACAGACTTACCAAGAAAATTTAAATTTTTTTCCTCTTTTTTGTCACAAAATCGGGTCTCACTTGTCTTGCTGTAAAACCATAAACCAGGTTTAAAATTATGTGGATTATCCTTGGCTTTTTTGTAGCGCACTGGTACCTGTCATTGTTTTTCCAGACGTTCTTCCTCCATCGTTATGCCTCTCACAAGGCTTTTACGATGAGTCCTTTTACTGAAAAAGTTTTCTTTGTCCTCACGTGGATATTTGAAGGTTCGAATTATTTGAGTCCGTTTGGCTACGGCACCATGCATCGCATGCATCATGCCTATGCTGACACAGAAGATGATCCGCACTCACCGAAGTATGATGAGTCCATCTTCAAGATGATGTGGAAGACTCGCACAATTTATTCTTCTATTGCCAATAAGATTCTGGTTCCAGATAAACGGTTTACGGATGGTGTTCCTCAGTGGCCCGCCTTTGACAAGTTTGCCCGTTCATGGCCATCAAGGCTGTTTTGGGGAGCGGTGTATGTAGCTGTCTACTGGCAATTTGCTACCACCTGGTGGTTATGGCTGTTGTTGCCAATCCACTTTCTGATGAGCCCTATTCATGGCGCCATTATTAACTGGTTTGCACATAAATACGGATACAGGAATTTTGAAGTAGGCGATACATCCAGAAATTTTCTTCCGGTGGATTTTCTCATGATGGGCGAAAGTTATCACAACAATCACCACAAAAATGGTTCAAGCGCGAACTTCGGTGGCATACGCTGGCATGAAATTGATCCTACTTACCAGATCATTAAGCTGTTGAATACATTGGGAATTATTCAGATTGCAAAACAAAAGTCCCTGCAGGTGGAAGAAATTCAGAAAGCGGCATAGGACATTTCACATCAACCTATTTACAAATACCCCGGCAACGGGGTTTTTTGTTTATTCGAGTTGCCAATTCTTATCAAGGGCTGTACTTTCGCAAACCTCCTTTAACAACTCAGCACATATGAAGAAAATTCTTAGCCTTATCGTTCTGGCCGTCCTTGTGATCTCCTGTTCGGAAAAAAAGACTGAAGCCATAAACACAGTTTATCCCGCCACTAAAAAAGTCGACACGATTGATAATTATTTTGGTGTCAAGATTAATGACCCGTATCGCTGGCTGGAGAACGACACTACGAAAGAAACCGCTGAGTGGGTGAGGAGTGAAAATGAGGTCACAACCCGTTACCTCGATCATATCCCGTATCGCGCCGATGTGAAGGCGAGACTGGAGAAACTCTGGAACTATCCCAAGTTCTCTGCTCCGTTTAAAGCGGGCAATCGTTACTTCTTTTCCAAGAATGATGGCCTTCAGAATCAGGCTGTGTTGTATATGCAAAAGGATCTGAACGCAGAACCCGAAGTTGTTCTGGATCCGAATGCATGGACAAAAGACGGAACCATTGCATTGAGTGGATCCTCGGTGTCCAAAGACGGAAAATACCTCGCTTTCAGTACTGCTGAATCCGGTTCAGACTGGAACAAGATCATGGTGATGAACCTTGACACCAAACAACTTACCGGCGATACCGTTCGCAGGGTAAAATTCTCCGGCATATCATGGAGAGGCAATGGATTTTATTACAGCGGATACCCCAAGCCAAAAGGCAGTGAACTTTCAACCAAGAATGAATTTCATACCATCTTTTATCACAACCTGGGTGATAATCAATCCAAAGATCAATTGGTGTATAAAGATCCTTCTGCACCGCTTAGAAATTTCTATGCACAAACAACCGAGGATGAACGATTCCTTGTTGTTTATGGAAGTGAAGGTACCAGTGGAAATAATCTCAGGGTAAAAGATCTTGGCAAATCCGGCTCCTCCTTTATTACAGTGGTGGATGATTTCAAGCAGGATCATACCGTAGTGGAGGCAGATGGCAGTGACCTGCTCCTGATGACCAACCTCAATGCTCCCAATAAGAGGATCGTTCGTGTCAATCTTGCCAAACCCACTGCCGAAAGCTGGAAAGACATTATTGCTGAAAACGACAGCCGAATCCAGGGTGCCAATATTATCAATGGGAAACTGTTTGTTGAATATCTGAAGGATGCCAGTGACCGCGTATATCGTCACAGCCTCACAGGCGAAAGAGAAGCGGAAGTGAACTTGCCGGGTATTGGCTCGGTAGGGTTTGGCGGCAGCAAAGTCGACAAAGAGATTTTCTACACGTTTGTTTCATTCACCACACCGACATCTATTTATCGGTACAATGTTGTGGATAACAAATCCGAACTTTTCAGAAAGCCGGAGATTGATTTTGTGAGCGACGACTACGAGACAAAACAGGTATTTTACGAAAGTAAGGACGGCACCAAAGTGCCGATGTTCATTGTTCACAAAAAAGGCATCACCCTCGATGGCAAAAATCCAACCTGGTTGTACAGTTATGGTGGATTTGATATCTCCATGACGCCGTCGTTTAGTGTGTCGAGGTTGGTATGGCTGGAAAATGGCGGTGTGTATGCTCAACCTTCCATTCGCGGAGGCGGTGAGTACGGAGAGAAATGGCACAAGGGCGGCATGCTTCAAAACAAACAGAATGTGTTTGATGATTTTATCGCAGCCGCAGAATACCTGATCAAGGAAAAATATACTTCTTCTGCCAAACTGGCGATTGCAGGCGGATCCAACGGAGGACTGCTCGTAGGTGCAACAATGACACAACGCCCCGATCTGATGAAAGTGGCGTTCCCGGCTGTTGGCGTGATGGATATGCTCCGGTATGAAAAATTTACCATTGGGTGGGCGTGGGCAACGGAATTTGGTTCTGTTAAGGATTCTGCCAGCTTCCAAAACATACTGGCCTATTCACCACTGCACAACCTGAAAGCAGGCGTTAGCTATCCGGCCACCATGGTGACTACTGCCGATCATGATGACCGTGTAGTCCCTGCACATTCATTCAAGTTTGCGGCAACACTACAGGCCAGCCAGGCGGGTACCAATCCTGTTTTGATCCGCATTGAAACCAAAGCGGGTCATGGCGCAGGCAAGCCCACTGCTAAAATCATCCAGGAACAGGCTGATCTGTATTCCTTCGCCTGGTATAACATGGGTGTTGTGCCGCCGATGGTTAAAAAGAGCATGTAAAGAAATTGACTTTGAATATTCGCTCCGGAAAAAAGGAAGACCTTCCCCGCGCTCTTGAACTGGTGCGCGAACTGGCGTTATATGAACGTGCGTCGCATGAAGTGACCAATACCGTTGCCAAAATGGAAGAGGATGGCTTTGGCCCAACACCCATCTACGGTTTTTTTGTCGCAGAAGATGAACGAGGGATAATCGGGTTGTCACTGTACTACTGGCGCTACTCCACCTGGAAAGGCAAACGGCTTTATCTCGAGGACATCATCGTGACCGAAAAAGCCCGTGGTGACGGGATTGGAAAAAAACTTTTTGACCGTACAATGAAGAAGGCCATCGAAGAGAACTGCAGTGGCATGATGTGGCAGGTGCTGGAATGGAACGAACCCGCCATTCATTTTTACAAGAAGTACGGTGCGAAGCTGGATGATGAGTGGACGAATTGTTCACTGGAGAAGGAGCAAATTCAAAAGTTGATTGGAGCTTCTTGATGTTAAATTCGGATCATGGGTTGCCAGTTGCCGGTAAGGTGCATTATAAGTTAAACGGGCTCAAACCAAACAGATGAACTTTTAAAATGCTGTACGTCGTCCGCTCTTTTCAATTTTCTCCACCCTGACTGCATTCGTAACAGAACATTCGAGGACCCACAAATTTCCTTTTGAATCCACCAGTCCGCCGCTCGGCATCCAGGAAAATGTGGTTTTTAATATTGTCTCTTCTTTCCCGTCGAGTGAGAATTTCTTTACCTCGCGGTTGCTGATGATGGCTGCGTATAGGTTACCGGACGGATCATCCCACACCCCACCGACGGAATTTTGATTTTCAATCGTAGATTCTGTGACTTTTTTGTCTGCCATCTGTTTGGCAACTGTCGTCACCCTTCCGCTTGGATCAATTTTTTTTAAATCCTGAAAATCCACAACGTAGACAGTCCCGCCAGGGGTGGATTTCATCCAGCGAATATTTTTGAAGCATTGATCGGTGAGTAGAGAAACTGTGTTACTTGCATTTTTCTGGGATACTTTCTGGCAACTCTTGTCGCGGTTGGCCCAGTACATTTTTCCATGGTGATCACGAACAAAGCTGTAATTGGAAAGGAATCCCTCTGAATCAGGAATCACTTTCTCAATTTTTCCATCGGCCGAAAGTCGCCAGACATAAAAACGCCATGTATTTTTTTCACTCTCGTACCACAGGTGCTCACCGAAAAGGTTGTCATTTTTGTCGAGGTACAGTTCGTGGGTGTGGACATTGTTCACCACCACTTTTTTCGTGCCATCCGTTCCAATTTTCCAAACCTTTTTCAGGTCGGTATAAAAAATATTGCCCTTGCTGTCCTCAACGATACCAATGCCAGGATGAGAGGAGGCATGTAAAAAACCAAATAACAAAAAAACAAAGACTATGATTTTGGATTGCATATCAGTAACCGGGAATGTTCATCCCTAAGATAATATCCCGTTTGCCGGTCCATTCACCCTTGGCATTTTTAGTGAGATGAATTATCCCTGAGCCTCCGTGTTTTTGCTGTTTGTTTTTTTCTTTCTCCGTCAGCAATGGATCATCATCAAAAAGTATCTCATCAATCCAATACACTGAATAGCCTGGCTCTTTGATAAGTGGATGAATGTGTTGAGGAGCATCTCTCTGCGGATAAGCGCCCGGTCTGATGGTTCTGAATTGATAGCGCCCTTGGGAATTGGTCTTCATCCACCCACGGATATGACCATGACGGGTTGAAGAATTTTCCGAGGTTCCGGGAGAATATAAACCTCCCTTGTCAGTGTGATATACATACAGGATAACATCTGATGCAGGTGTTTTACCGTCCTTCTGATAGATGACTCCCGAGATGATCATGGGTTCTCCAGGTTCATTGGCAGAAGTGAGAGTGGTCTCCCAGTACATTGCACCTGGCATGCCCTTGTAAATCAGATCGCAGGCTTCGCAGCCACCGCCGACTACTGTATCCGCTACTCGTTTGTTTTGAGCACCGCAGGCTGCGGAGAGGAAAATGATAAAACAGAATGAGCTGATTTTCATGCCGTTCAGCTTATAAACGGAAGTCTGGTTTCCGGGGTTGCTCATGGCCCATTGTCAATTGCGTCCCGATAGCTATCGGGATGTCAACTTACTATTCAGCCAAAAGCGACCAATCTGAAGAATCAAACCTCTTCGAGCAACGTCCTGAACGAAGCCACTCCTTCTCCAAATTTCTTTTTCACTTCTTCCCTGAGAGATGGCGCGTAGTTTTCCAGGTATTTCTCAATCTGATCAAGTGATTTGGCGTTGTACTGCACCGCATAGGAAACGGTATCCTCGCCTTCAGTCGAAAGGATTTTGTACAATTTGAAGCTCATAAACATTTCGGTGCGCATCACCTCCGGAATGTGGGTCTCTTTCATCCAGAGCAGCCACTCCAGTTCAATTTTCCGGTCGACACCCGAGGTGACATTGTAAATGATCATGATCAAAAATACAAATTGATCTTTGTGTCTTTGAGTCTTTGTGGCAAAAAATAGATTGGTAAATGCTTCTAAGGCTCAAAGGGATTAGGAAGGCTTTCTCAGATTCTGTTGTTGTCCCAGTAGCAAAGCGATCAAGACGAGTACTGTTCCTATAACCGTATAAGAATTGAAAGGCTCATTCAACAATATCGTGGCATAGACAAGTCCAAAAATGGGACAGAGGAAAAGCCAGATGGAAGCCTTCACCGCATCGGCCTTCAGTAAGTAAAGCCAGAGTTGAACAGCGCCGATGGATACCGGCACTACAAGCCAACCAATTGAAAGCCAGAAGCGGAGATCAAAATGATTGGGTTTGGCATGGAATAGAAAGGCAAAAGGGATCAACAAAATTCCACCCATTAATACCTGCCATCCGTTGATGGCAGTTCGCGATAATTTCCATGGGATGGTGGCATAGTAAACTGATCCAAAAGAATACGCCACCATACACAAGGCCAGTAACACCAGCCCGGTCGGTGTTGCGTAACTGTGCAGCAATAAAGGATAGGATGCCACCACCACGCCGGCAATCCCAATCAAGATACTGATCCATTCGATTTTTGTTACCGGCCGTTTCAACCACAAAGCAGTCATCGTGCTGATCAATAGCGGGTTTAACGCGAGGGAAATGGAGGTAATCCCAGCCGTCACTTCTTCCAGTGAAATGATAAAGATTCCGAGGTAAAGTGTAGTGTTGAAAAGTCCAAAAATGGTAAGGGGTAGCCATTCTTCTTTTTTTGGAAATCGATCTTGCTGAACGAAAGTAGAATAGCCCAGCAAAAGTACGCCTGCCACAAGAAAGCGGACAACAAACAATACAAGTCCTTCGGCAGATTGAAGTCCAATTTTACCGGCAGAAGAGGCTGAAGCCCACAGCACAGCAAAGAGAAACCCGGTTCCGAGATAGCGAAGAAAGGATTGATTCATCCGGATGAAAACAGGGACTGGGTTAGTTTAGGGTATAGTATCCAAAGATGATTCCCATTTCATCCTCACTGGTCAGCCCAAAACTTACCGTCTGGCTTTTAGTATTGTTGTAGGTAATCTCGGATTTCAGTCCTTCACCGGGATGCAATACAAGGGGGGGATCATATTTCACAAACTGAGGGTGATGCCAGTCGGTGCTGGTGTACACAATCTCTCCATTCCGCGTTCCGCCTATAATTTTGATTACAAATTTTTCACCCAATTGATGTGTGTGTGAGGTGAGGGCGATTACAGAAATATCACTGGACATTGTGAAAGATTTCGAAATGACTGTGCGTTGATTGGGTTTAAGTGTGATGATGGTATTATTCAAATTAAGAGTCTTCGCCTCTTTCACAACGGAAGCCTGGGGAGTTGTATGGAAATTGATATTGACCTCCCCATCAATCGGTGTCGGTTCTTTGTTGACATAATGGGAATTAAAATCGAGACTCATATTCGCACCCATTCGCAAGGCAACACCGGGCGGAAATTCATAATTGAGATAAGGACTTTGTGATCCCACCACATACACATGATATGCCATGAGAAACATGTTGGCAGAATTGAGTGAGCCATCCAGGTTCCTGATATCCCGTACCACATCGGGTTGAGGAATGAAATTGGGCGGTAGCGAACTGTTGAAGTCATACAAGACAAAATGATGGCTGTTCATGCGCATGTTGATCTCAAACCGGTTGACAAAAATTTCCTGTGTATTGCCTAAATATTTATATACGAAAAACTCGCGTTCAAAAAATGGACTTACGGAGAACTTTGAAATGTTGATTTGAAATCCTTTCCCTGCGTCGGGTGGCGCAAGCGGAACAAAATTCTCAGTTTGAGCCACTTCATCTGCCAGCAGGGAGGCATCCGCAACAATCCCCGTTTTGGGTGCACCGGCATTGATCCATTGTTCAATAAATTCAAGCTGACCCATTGAAAGTTTCGTTAGTCCCAGCGGCATGGGATTGCCATAATCCTGCATATGATGGTCATAGAGGTGGAGCTTGTGAATAAAAAGACTTTTTTCCGGTTCACCTGGCTTCACGCGAAGCAAACCGTCAGCCTGGGCATTAGTATTTTTTGGACGGATATTAACGAGGTTGGCATACGCCACATTTTTTTCAAGAATCAATTCATGCTGAGAAAATGTTACATCATTTTTTGATGCGTGACATCCTGAGATCGCGCAGGAAGGTGTCAGGATTTTGGATTGCAGTTGGTCGAAAGTAGATTCAGGAGTACCGTTTTCTTTACAGGAACAGACCACAATGATCAGCATTCCGGTAAGGATCAATCCCGCAACTGATTTTCTAAGCGACATAGTCTTCAAGATACTTAAAATAGGGTGTAAGCATCCCTTTTTCTGCAAGTGTTGCCCTTGCAATGACCCATTCCGGGTCTTCTGCCAAAAGCGGTTTTAGTATTCTGTCGATAAGATCCCGGCCGAATTCTTCTGATGCACTGCGGGGCAGTTCACAAGGGAGATTGTCGACAGCCATCACCGTGATGAACCGGTCGTCAAGCAGCGGGCGATGGAGTGTTCCGGTAACCGGATCATAGTCATACAAAGGATCAATGATTGAAGAAGCTTTTTTTGTACTGGGGATTGAACCATTGATATCGCAGGTGATATCGGCAATAATCTTAATTTTAAATTCCTGCAAGCGCATCTCCGCTTCAGAGAAAAGCAGCGGTGCTTTCGGGTTCCAGTAAGCTCCGGCGAGCAGGATGTCCGTTACTTTGGTGAAATCTATAAAATGAGATTGATACCTTTCTGGATGCTGATGAAACTCTTCGCGATTGAAGACACCGCTCTCTTTCCTGGTGTGATAATCGCTACTGCTTAACTGGACGTAAACCGGTTCATCAAATGAGCGGCTTAAAAAATCCTGGGGACTTACCTTTC
>DAOMZK010000060.1:0-9516 GCA_035438035.1 Cyclobacteriaceae bacterium
CCCCTAAACAATTTCCCGGCGATTTATTGATCTGCAGGGGCTTGGACCATTTATCCCCTCCATTCGTTGACATGCTGAAATGTATATTGGATTGACAGGTGGCATCCTTACTTTCAAACTTGTCGAACTGGGACCAAGCCGCATACAAAATCTGTTTTTTTGGATGAACCGTTAAGCCCGGTTTACCATGATCCTTGGCGGGATTGTTGCTAACAGAAACTCCCTCGCTCCAGGTTTTGCCGCCATTCTCTGATTTCTGACAGACGATTCTATCCATGAAAGCATCGCCTGTCCGGCCTTCACCTTTTGGATCTGACAAATGAACATAATAAAGGTCACCTTTTATATCGGAGAGTACGGTGGGATCACCGATGGCACCAAATGAAGATCGGGGAATCACTTCACTCCACTGGATACCACCATCTCCAGAATACATGATGCGGTTGGCACCCATGGCCGTAACAATGTTTGCAGGGTTCTTCTGATTGATGGCCACGCTTGTTTCAAGAGCAGGGTAGTCCCCCTCCTGCTGTTCAGCCAGCTTGACATTTTTAAATTGCGCCTGGGATACCGTGATCACCAGACTCAGCAAGACTCCTGATATTCTCCTCATAATTTCCTTCGCTACAAATACTTGTTCTTCTTAAGATAAGCCACCCAGTGCTGATAGCCAGCCGGATTAAGGTGGAGACCATCGCCTGTAAACTTTGGCTCAAGCAATTGCTTGGGATCGGTAAAGTGACTGTGCAAATCCACGAAAGTGTAGTGCAACGCTTCCTGATATTTCGCCAGTTGTTTATTGATGTCAATGACATTCTCCTGCTTTGCGAAACGCGTTTGAAATCCTTTTACCGTGGGATTTACCGGCAGTATGCTTTGCACATAAACCGTCGTCTTGGGAGATCCGGACCGTATTCTGTTTACAATCGCAAAAATATTCTCAATGATGGTTTCACTGGGGATGTTCTTGGAAAGATCATTGACTCCTATCATCAGGAATAATTTCGATGGTTTGAAACGGACCACTTCATCCAGCCTCGCCATAACGCCGAAAGTATTATCCCCGGAAATTCCCCGGTTGACAACTGCAGAATCCTTCAGCAGCTTCCTCCACGGCCCCTGCTCTGTAATGCTGTTGCCCAGAAAAAGAATCTTTCCAGAAGAAGATTGTTCTGCTCTGAATTTTACCAGGCGAGCAGTGTAATGATCCGGCAGATTGGGCAAAGTATCCCTTTTCGCCTGGGCAAAAACCAGGTTGACCGTCATCAACACCACCCAACCCACACACGCAAGTTTCACCACGATTATTTTTTTACGGCATCAATTTTAGTATTCAGTCTTTCACCTCCGCCGATCTCCACCACCGAAGATCCGTACACTTTTATTTCTGATTTGATGAAATCCTCCGCATTGGCTTTGTAAATGTTGTCCACATATTTCTGAGGATTCCGGTCGATGTAGGGGAACCACGTGCTGTGAATCTGTATCATTACACGATGTCCTTTTTTGAAAGTGTGCAAAACATCCTGTAACGCATAGGACACATCCGTAACTTTTCCGGGCTCGAACGGTTCAGGTTTCTCCATGCTGTTGCGGAACCGGCCGCGGAAGACTTCAGACCTTACCAGTTGCTGATAGCCGGCCATAATGATATTGGGAGGATTTCGTTTATCATTCGGCGTATCCGGCGGATATACGTCAATGAGTTTTACAATAAAGTCAGCATCTGTTCCTGACATGGACACTTTCAATTTAGCTGCAATCTCACCGGCAAGGGTAATATCTTCTGTCAGGGGTTCTGTCTGGAAGGTGATCACATCAGGTCGTGTGGAGGCTTCACGCTGATCATCGGACATAAACCGGCGTGGCGTAAACACAAGACCTTCCGTTTGCGAAGTATAGGGAACCGGGTGGGCCGGGTCGCTGATGTAGTCAAATACAGCTTCGGCCTTTGTGGGCGCATTGATTGAAAGTTTGCCACCTTCACCGAAATACAATTTAACCGGAGCAATACCCTTTGGCGGCCAGGTGTCAAATTTCTTCCAGACCTTCAATCCACAGTCGAACATGTACGCTTCAGGTAAACCCGTCTGCTTGTTGTCTTTCAGAATTGAATTAAAAAAGGTGCGTTCAATTTCTCTCTGGTAAAAAGTGGAAATGCTGTCACCAAAATAAATGTGATTGTGCATAGAAGCCCCTCTTTCGGAGGCCCAGTCCCCATGACCCCAGGGTCCCATGACAATGGTGTTGTAGGTAGAGGGGCTGGAGCTCTCAATTTTCTTATAAATATTAAGAGGACCATACAGGTCTTCCGCATCAAACCATCCTCCTACCGTCATCACGGCATGCTTGACACCGGTCAGGTGAGGGAGCAGACTTCTCTTCTGCCAGAATTCATCATAGTTGGGATGATCTATAATCTGTTGCCAGAAGAAATTGTCGTAGTGGAATTTTTCCGTAATATTTTTAAGCGGACCCTGGCTTAAGTTAAATTCATAGCCATCCTTCGCTTGCAGCTCCATGAATCGTTTGATCTTGTCATCATACCAGCTTTGGCTCGTAGGCGCGGGGTGCTGGTATCCGAATACAGCAAAGGCCGCAGTATAGCTTTGCAGATATACACCCTGGTGGTGAAAATCGTCGTAGAAGAAATCAGAAATCGGTGCCTGCGGTGACGATGCCTTTAACGCCGGGTGAGCATCCGGAATGGCGGCCGCGGTATAAAATCCTGGGTAAGAAATGCCATACATTCCCACACGACCGTTGTTGCCTTTAATATTCTTCAACAACCACTCTATCGTATCAAAGGTATCGGAAGATTCATCGACTGCTGTTTTATCTTTCACATTGTTGCCCGGAATATTCGGACGCATATTGTCAAAGGTTCCTTCCGACATCCACCGGCCGCGCACATCCTGCGATACGAAAATATATTTGTCATGCATCAGGAACTTGTTCTGTCCCAATCTTCCCCTTGGAAATTTCGTAACCCCATAGGGTGCCACACTGTAACACGTCCGGTTCAGTAAAAAGGGATAGGTCACTGACTTATCCTTTGGCACATATACTGCGGTGAACAGTTTTACACCATCACGCATGGGGATCATATACTCAAATTTGTCGTAATTCTGCCGGGCATAGACGGAATCAGGGACCTGGGCCCAGGCGGCAGAAGATAGAATGAATGGCAGGACGAGGAAGATTATTTTTTTCATTTTCTGGAGTTAGAATTAAAAAGGTTAATATAGGCAGGCTCAATTGCATATTCAATTGATATTCGTCAAAGGGACGGAAATAATGAAGAATGATATGAATGTTTCTTTCAGGTCTGGATCTCACTGTACTCTTCGGATATTTTTAATTCAATGCTTGTGGACCATTGTCTTTCCTGCATCCGGGCAGTCACTTTCAGAAAACAAAATCACCGTCGGTAAGCTTGAACGAATGTACCTGAGCTATCAACCATCGGGTCTCGCCCCTGGCAAAACCTATCCCCTGCTGATTGTCCTCCACGGTGGCGGCGGCAATGCAAAACAAACCATGAATTTCTGCGGATTCAACTTGCTGGCACAAAGGGATAAGTTCATTGTCGCTTATCCCGAGGGATATAAGAAAGGATGGCATGACGGGAGAATCGCCCCGGGTGTAGAGGCATTCCAAGAAAATGTTGATGATGTGGGTTTTATCCGTGCTACTATTGAAGAGATTCAATCCCGCCTTCCTGTGGATCCAAATAGAATATTCGCAACCGGTATTTCGAATGGCGCCATGATGAGTTTGCACCTTGCCCATACACTATCTGATAAAATCAGAGCCATTGCCCCAGTATGTGGAAACATCGCAGAAAATCAATCCAAAGAATATAGACCGAAAAATCCTGTCGCTGTACTGGTGATCAATGGAACCGAAGATCCCCTCGTTCCTTATGATGGCGGCTTCGTACTCAATGAAAGATCCAAGCGTGGAAAGGTCATCAGCACGGACAAGATGATGGAAATTTGGATGACCCTGATTCCCTCAACAGGACAACCTGCTTTGCAATCCATACCGGATACTGACCCTGATGATGGGTGTGTCGCCGAACGTCTTGTTTTTCCATCCTGGGGTTCTCCTAATCCCATCCAATTGATAAGAATTACTGGAGGTGGTCACACCTGGCCCGGAGGCAAACAATATCTTCCTAAATTTATTGTCGGAAAAGTTTGCAAGGATTTTAAAGCCGAAGAGGTCATCTGGGATTTCTTCAAAAATCTGGGGAACCGGTAGCCATTACTCCAAATTTGATTCTTCGTTGTTTGTCTATCATTTCAGAAAGCATTATCCTGTATTAGTTTTTTAAACATGAGATCATCTTTTGTCTTTTCCTGCCTGCTGTTGCTATTGGTATTCACTGGCAGTGAAGTTCTTGCCCAACCGGGAAGACCTAAAATCGGACTTACGCTGAGTGGAGGCGGCGCAAAAGGATTAAGTCACATCGGGATTCTAAAAGCCATTGACAGCGCGGGACTAAAAATTGATGCTATCACGGGCACCAGCATGGGAAGTGTCATGGGCTCGTTGTATGCCGTGGGTTATTCAGGAAAAGAAATTGAAACTATTGCCCGCAGCATGGATTGGTCTAACATTTTTTCCAACCGGCCGCCGATCGAAATGATCAACATGAACGACAAGCGGGAGTTTTCAAATTATGCCCTTGAAATTCCGTTGGAAAAAGGGAAAGCCAAACTGTATTCCGGCTTCATTGAGGCAGAAGAAATATGGCTGAAGTTTGGAGAGTTGTTTTACCCGGTACATGATGAAAAAGACTTTACAAAATTCAATATTCCATTCAGCTGTATAGCCACTGATGCCGCCACCGGTAAGGCTGTCGTTTTGAAAAACGGTGAAATCACCCGGGCGGTACGCGCGAGCATGGCCATACCTTCTGTCTTCTCTGCAGTACCTTATCAGAATACGAAACTGGTTGATGGTGGGGTAGTTAGAAATTTTCCGGTGAAAGATGCTAAAGATCTCGGCGCTGACTATGTCATCGGCGTTAACTTATCCCAGGGACTTCTGTCTGCAGACAAACTGAATACACCCATTGACGTATTGTACCAAATCGGTTTTTACAAAGATGCCGATGACTTCGAAAAAGAATTAAAAATTACCAACCTGCTCATCGAGCCTCCGCTCGCATCATTTTCCGCCGCCAGTTTCTCTTCCGCAGACAGCATCATTGACATCGGCAATGAGACAGGAAAAAAATATTATCCATATTTTAAAAAGTTGGCTGATTCCCTGAATGCGCTTTATCCTCCCGCTAAACCATTTAATCCGAACAGACTACCCAGGGCAGAAAATACCATCCTGGATGGAATTGAAGTCGAAGGACTCACCCAGTCGGACGTCAATGATTTTATGGGTAAGATGGGCTTGCAATACAGGCTCACCTACTCCGGTCGCGAACTTGCCGCTGGCGTTCGCAGGGCTTACAGTTCAGGAATTTTTCGCAGGATAGCCTACTTCGTCCAGCCTCGTGAGCCTGGACATTCTACCTTACAGTGTGAAGTAATTGAATATCCCAAAACCTATTTCAAAGTTGGCCTGCATTTTAATACCTATTCTGAAATTGCCCTCATCACAACACTTTCCACACGCAATTTTATTTTCAATCACTCCAAGAGCTTTCTTAAAGTAAACTGGAGTTCGAACAACAGGGTTCTCTTAAGACATGATCAGGCTTTTGGAAAAAATCAGAGGTGGGGGGCGCTTATTTCATTTTACAATGAAGGATTCAAGTTTCCCTTATATGAAAACTTCAAGCAAATCTATGAGTATCGCAGTGAGTACTCATCGATAGACCTCAAAATATACAAGCTTATGCAAACCTTTTCCATGACCGGGATAGGCATTTCCAGGGAATGGCTGACGCTCACCCCTACTATTACTCCTGACGCCTCATTCATCGGTCGTAATAACTACTGGAATGCCTACTTTTTCTATCAACGCAACAGTCTGGATCAAAAAGTATTTCCACGGAAAGGATCCTATATTGATCTCCAGGTCGGAATTATCTTCAACCAGTCGCCCAACTATCAATACAGCTCCAGCAGTGGTTCAATTTCTTCCGATACGCTCGGATTGAAATCAAATGCCTATCAGCAAATAAAATTCAAAGCTGGAAAATACTTTCCATTAAATTCAAACTGGACACTGATCACCCAATTTAACAACGGATTTAACTTCAACTATCAACATTATTTTCTGAACTTCTATTCGGTGGGTGGAATCAATGATTTTATCCGCAACCAAATCACCTTTGTGGGGTTGGGAGAAAATCAGGTCAACACCACAAGCATTTCCTCAGTGCTTGTCGGTGTTCAGTATGAGCCCATTCAAAACTTTCTCATGACCTTCCGGGCTAACGCCGGTATTTATGATTTCGTTGACCTGCCAGTTAATCAGTGGACGAGCAAAAACTTCCTCAGCGGTTATGGACTATCTGGAGGATACCGTTCTCCGATTGGTCCGATCGAAATCTCGGTGATGTACAATGATCAGTCGAAATCTTTCAAAGGCTATATCAATATGGGCTTCACATTTTAACGAGGATGCAACAACCGGCAAAATATACGTTGCCTGTCGGAATCGCTTTGGTCATCGCCAATATGATTGGTACTGGCGTATTTACTTCGCTGGGTTACCAGGTTGGCCCATTGCCTTCCGGATTTGTCATTTTGTTGTTATGGCTGCTGGGCGGACTGGTCGCGTGGTGTGGCGCACTCACCTACGCTGAAATTGCCACGACGCTGGAAAAGTCCGGCGGGGAGTACCTCTATTTGTCGCGCATGTTTCATCCCGCCTTGGGATTTGTCAGCGGCTGGATGAGCAATGTGGCGGGCTTCGGCGGAGCCATCTCGGCTGTGGCTATCGCTATTGGATCCTATTCTTCAGTCCTTTTTGATGTTCCCGACAAACTTATTTCAGTTTTCAGCGTGGTGGTCATTTCCTGTGTTCATCTCCTCGGGGTCAAAACAGGAGGATGGGCCCAGACGGTACTCACCACGATCAAATTATCATTGATTATTTTCTTCTGCCTCGCTCCCCTTGCCATTACCGGTGTGCGGTCAGGCATCAGTTTCACTCCGCAAGCCAGTGATTTTGATCTCATCCGGTCTCCGGGATTTGCTGTCGGTTTGGTATTTGTAGTGTACGCCTACACCGGATGGAATGCTGCTGCCTACATCGCCGGCAACCTGGTCAATCCTTTAAAAAATTTGCCCCGGGCACTGCTGATCGGGACACTGACCGTCGTGGTGGTTTATCTTGCACTGAACAGTATGTTTCTCATAACGGCAACGATGGAGGAACTGCAGGGTCAAAATGATATTGGGAATGTTGTCGCCATCAAATTATTCGGGGACAAAATCGGGATGGTATTCTCTGCCTTGTTCAGCATTGCCTTGCTATCCACCCTGAGTGCCATGACTATCGCCGGTTCGCGTGTCACCGAGGCGATGGGCGAAGATTATTCCGCGTTGCGACTGCTTTCGAAGAAAAATCGGTTTGACATGCCTTATTGGGCGATACTGATCCAGGCAGGCTGGTCAATCTGTCTTGTGCTCGTCAGTACATTTGTAGAGATCGTTCAATATATCTCGATCAGTCTTTCTATTTTTTCCATGATGACCGTCGCCGGTGTATTCATCCTGCGCAAACGCTATCCCAGAAGTCCGTTTCAGGTTCCACTCTATCCTTTGCCCCCGCTCATCTTCATTTTGGTAACTTCATGGATGATCTATTACATGTTCAGACAAGACCCTAAAATAATTTATTACTCGATAGCCACAATGATTCCGGGATGGATGCTCTACCTGGGAATCCGGAAAAAAGGAATTATCGCCTAACAATCGTTGTCTTTGTTGCCGTTCGTATAATTTTCAGGGAGGACTTTCCTTTTGATCGCTGTAGTGAATTTTTTTAACGTTCTTGTAACGGGATGACATTTTCAGAATTTTCATTTCTAATGGTATATTTAACAGCCTAACTTTTTTCGACCCGATACAATGAAAAGATTTCTGCCGGCCGTTGTGCTTCTTGCTTGCTTTTCCTGTGAGCATTTTGAGCCGGCCGCTCCGGATGAATCATCCATTCTCGATGGTCCCGTTGAAGGACTTACCACTGCCGAGATCCTGCATTTCCAACAAGGAGACATTGCCTTCAACGATGACATTTTCACAACCAAAAATGGATTGGGACCTTTGTTCGTAGCCACTTCCTGTGGCAGTTGCCATGCCGGCGATGGCAAAGGCCACCCCTTCACGACATTGACCCGTTTTGGCCAAAGCGATCCCAGTGGCAACAACTTTCTTTCACAGGGCGGACCGCAATTGCAACATCTGGCCATACCGGGATATCAGCCAGAAACTATACCGGCAGGCGCAACATTTTCTAAATTCCTTCCCCCAGCCAACACGGGGCTAGGATTCCTGGATGCCGTACCCGATGCAGACTTACTGGCATTGGCTGATCCCAATGACGCCAATGGAGATGGTATCAGTGGCATTCCCAATTGGGTTTCGTTAAAAAGCTATGTAACACCCAGGCCCAACAGTATTCCGCTGGGTGGAAAATATATCGGCCGGTTTGGAAGAAAGGGTTCCACCTACGACTTGCTACAACAAACGGCACAGGCCTACAACCAGGACATAGGAATCACCTCCACACATGAACCCCATGATACATATTCAGGATTACCCATCGATCCTGAAGTCTCCAATGTAACGGTGGACAACGTTGTGTTTTATCTTAAGACTTTAAAGGCTCCGATTCAGCGTGAGACCACCGATGCCATGCTGGGCAAAACAATTTTTGCCACGATAAAATGCAATGCCTGTCACACCGAGCAATTAAAAACAGGAAGCAGTCCGATAGCCGCGCTCAGCAACAAAGTTTTTCACCCCTATACCGATCTTTTACTACATGATATGGGTCCGGGTTTAAACGATGGTTACACAGAAGGATCAGCTACAGCCGCTGAATGGCGGACGCCACCCCTTTGGGGCCTGGGTCTTTCTAAAAATTCACAAGGTGGAACGTACTTTCTGATGCACGATGGCCGGGCCAACAGCATTGAATCGGCCATACTCCTTCATGGCGGTGAGGCCACCGGCAGTCTCAATAGTTATAAAGCATTACCCGATCAGGAAAAGAAGCAACTCATACAATTCCTCGAAAGTTTATGATCAATCGTCGTCAATTTGTAAAACTCACTTGTGCCACCTGCATGGGCACACCGATGATGGCTTCCTTATTATCCGGTTGCGCCACCACACACTATGTCGAGGGTTCGCTTGAATCGAACGGCATTTCAGTATCCTCCGGGGAATTCAAGATAGTCAGCGGCAATACTTCATCCTTCCGGGAATATATAATTGTGAGGCACGAAAGGCTTGAAGTACCGATTTACGTTTATCGTTTTACTGACTCAGAATATTCTGCTTTGCTGATGAAATGTACGCACCAGGGCACCGA
>DAOMZK010000061.1:0-9505 GCA_035438035.1 Cyclobacteriaceae bacterium
TGGCGCAGAACTATTTGCTGATTTTATTCCCGTTTCCGAAGGCGTCCTGGCCCAAAGCCTGAAGGTATCTCCATCGGAAGTGGCTGAATTATTGGATCAACTATCGAAACTTCAGGTATTGACGTATGAGCCTGCTTCTGACAGACCGCAGATTACGTATTTACTCCGCCGGCAGGATGCCGACAATCTACCCATGAATCACAGCCGGCTGATTGAGCGCCGTGATCTGGCATTGAGCAAGGCGGAAGCCATGATCCATTTTACGACCCAAGCTTTACGGTGCCGCATGCAGGTAATACTCGAATACTTTGATGAACTTACTTCTGCACCTTGCGGCAAATGTGATGTGTGCATCGAAAAGAAGAAATCAGATAATGGAACTTCCTTCCGGGATTATGAACACAAAGTTGCCCAGCTTATTACCACCAGGCCGATGACTGTTGATGAACTTGAATCTGCTGTCCATCCTGAAGATCACGATCTCTTTATAGAAGTTGTCCGTGATATGGTGGAGCGGGGCAGGATCAGGTACGATGACTATTGGGTGCTGCATAAAGTTCAATAACCCGCTTTCAGATACGACCAATGGGCCTCCTGCTTACCCACAATCTCCAGCATGGCGGATGGAACAACGACTGATGATGGAACCAGGTCTTCTTTATTAACATTTCTCCTTTTCATGGTGTTGTGGCAAGCCGCAAAAACAACTCCCTGTTCAGATAAATTGGCGATCTGCTTGCTCACTTTCGATTTGGCAGAAGTAAGAATATCCAAACCTGAACTGTGACATACCACTTCGATTTTGGCGTTCGGCCATGCTTCACGGATATTTCCCAGTTGCGTCATCACGCCCAATTGTTGAAGGGAATCTCCGTTGGAAAACTGCATCACAATTTTGTGTGATTTTGTGTCAATTACTGCTGAAGGCTGTTGCGCGATAGCATTAAATGCAGTCACGAATACGAAAAGGGATAAGATGGTTTTCATAATTTTATTTGGTTGCTGTTAAAGCTTCTTCTATAGGAGGGAACGGTCCGTATTTGTGTTGATCTGCTGAGAACTTATCGGCAAAAGGTCCAATCGGATGATCGACCGGTTTTAATTCCAGCTTGGGCCAGTCTGCCGGGAATTTTTTTTCGGGCCGTGGCCGACTCACCACATAGGCGGCGATATCCCAGGCTTCTTCCGCTTTCAATGTGGGCTTTTCATGTGTTGCCCCATTCGGCATATTGGCGAAAATGTAGCGGGCAAAACTGGAAATCCTGTATAAACCCGCACCCGTATTGAAGCTGTTTTCTCCCCACAATGGCGGATAAATGAAATGTCCATCCTTCGAAAGCCGTTGTCCCTGGCCTGAGCTGCCATGGCAAATCTGGCAGTTTTTCATGTACAGTTTTCTTCCGGCTACGGTATCCGCCGCGCGCGGCAACCAGGGCAATGAAATAAGGCCCGCCCCGGCCGAATATTCGCCGTGGGGGACATCTTTACCCAGCCATCGCATGTAGGCCACCATGGCCTTCATCTCCCGTGACAAAGTATCCAGCGGCTCGCCGTTGAGGCTGCGCATAAGGCAATCGTTGATCCGTCTTTCAATGCTTTCCCGCTCACCAGACCGGGCCCTGAATCTGGGATACAGGGAAGCCACCGCACCATAATTGTTGCCGAAAGGTTTAGTACCGGCTTCGAGGTGACAATTCTGGCAATTCATGCCATTGCTGATAGACTTTACCGTGCCTTTCGGCCCCAGATACAATGAAGTTCGCACGATGAGGTCACGACCATAGCGAATCAGGTTACCTTCAGGGTTCAAAGGGATAGAGGAAGTGTCGGGTGCATGCCATAACTTTGGTTTTTGCGCTGAAAGAATTGTCGGAATTGGGCTAAACAATCCTGGAGCAAAAACGGAAAGTAAGTATGCAATGATAAGGATTGTGACCAGAGCGAAAATAAGCCCTATGGCGCTGGCTAATCGAGGTAATTCATTCATGATTGGAATGAGCAGTATTTTGTGATGAAATTAACAAAGAATTGGTTGCCATTCACCTTAAGGGTATTTACAAGATGAAATTGGAAAGGTTTGTAAAATTGTGTTTAAGTGTTTCTAATTATATTTCAGCCGTGAAATGAAAATCTCAACGATGAAGATTGTATTGAGTTATTTATTATTGATTTTTTTTGTTGCCGGATGTGATGATAAATCGGGTTCAAATACTTTGCCTCCTATTACCAGTTGTTTGTTGGCAGGTGTTACCGAGATTAATGGTAGTGTTTCTACATCAACTCTGTATTTTTATAACGACAAAGAAAAATTGGATTCGGAAATCACAGGAGGTCAAAAGACAAAATATATTTATGATACAAAGGGAAATATTACAAGCAGCTCCAATGCCAAAGATAATTTCACGTACAGCTATGACAGTATATTTCTCACAAGTTCAATACAAGTACGCAATGGTGTCAATTACCGTAAGGTGATTTACAAGTATACTAACGGCCAGATGACTACCATGGAAATCTACATATATGCTGGCTCAGCTTTTATACTTGAATCCAGCACAACGTACATTTATCCGCCGCCACCATCAAGAAACTACTCCAATAGCATCCTCACCCCTGTGACCGGCCCTGTTGTTGCAACAGCATATGTGTATGACAATAAAATAAATCCATTGCAGGTGCTGAAATTTCCTACCACCCAGCCAGACAACAATATAATTTCAACCATTGTAACGAGCGGCTCATCCAACACCACCACGTTATTTAATTATGAGTATAACGAAATCAATTATCCCTTGTCAATGGCGGTATCCGCAGTGACAAAGATGACGTATACTTACAATTGTAAATGAACAGGCAGTCGAATTCACTCCAACGCTTTTACTCCGGGTAATACCTTTCCTTCAAAATACTCCAGCAATGCCCCGCCACCCGTGGAGACATAACTTACTTTTTCGGTAAAGCCAAACTGGGCGACGGCCGCTGCTGAATCACCACCGCCAATTAAAGAGAATGCTCCTTTTCCGGTCGCCCGTACAACCGCTTCTGCTACAGCTTTAGTGTCGCCCTCGAATTTTTCCATTTCAAAGACACCCATCGGTCCATTCCATAAAATGGTTTTTGAATCTTCGATGACTCTGGAGAAAACAACACGCGCCTGTGGTCCGATATCGAGCCCCATCCATCCATCCGGTATGGCATTGTTGTTGGCAACTTGGGTGCTGGCAGCGGCATCAAATTTATCTGCTGCAACAGAATCCATCGGAAGATGGAGTTCAACCCCTTTTGATTTCGCCTTTTGGATTAATCCTTTGGCAAGATCAAGTTTATCTTCTTCAACCAATGACTTGCCAATGTTTCCACCAAGCGCTTTGAAGAAAGTATAGGCCATTCCACCACCAATGATCAGGTGATTTACTTTATCGAGCAGTTTTTCAATGATCAACAATTTATCGGAAATTTTGGCTCCGCCCATAATGGCAGTAAAGGGCTTGTTGGCATTTTCCATTACTTTTTTAGCATTATCCAGTTCGGCTGCCATGACAAGTCCTGCACATTTTTCTTTGAAAAACTGCGCGACTATTGTGGTGGAAGCATGCGCCCGGTGGGCGGTGCCAAATGCATCGTTGACGTACAGGTCCCCGAGTTTGGAAAGCTTTTCCGCGAAAGCGAGATCGCCCTTTTCCTCCTCTTTGTAGAACCGGAGATTTTCGAGAATCAAAACTTCACCGGGTTTTATGCTGGCTGATTTCGTGCGGGCTTCTTCCCCGATACAGTCATTCGCGAATTGCACTTTGCGACCCAACAGTTTTTCTGTTGTGCTGATGGTGTGTTTCAATGAATATTTTTCCTCCGGTCCTTCTTTGGGCCGGCCCAGGTGTGACATGAGAATACAACTGCCGCCGTCAGCCAGGATTTTATTTAGTGTCGGAATAGTGGCACGGATACGATTGTCATCTGTGACATTAAGACTTTTGTCGAGCGGAACATTGAAGTCGACGCGGATGAGTGCCCGTTTGCCGTTAAAGCGGAGATCATTGAGTGTTTTCATAGTAGAATTACCTGGCTGTTTTTGTTTGTGTTAGTCTCCAAATGAAATGCCAAGGCCTTTGGCTGCCTTGACGATGTAAGAATCTTTTTTGACAAAGCTGGGCTCACGAACAGCCTGTTCCAACGTCACCGAAGTGATGGTGTTGTTCTGATAGGAGACCATCCTTCCAAATTTTCTTTCCAACACCAGTTCAAACGCATGCACCCCGAATAATGAAGCCAGTATTCTGTCAAAGGCAACGGGACTTCCTCCGCGTTGTGTGTGACCCAAAACCGTTTCCCTGATATCGGCTTTGCACCCGGCATCTTTTAGTTGTTTGGATAACTGGTAAGCCACACCCCCAAGTCGGACGTGTTCCGATCCTTTATCACCTGCGGATGAAATGATGCTTCCGTCTTTTGGTTTGGCACCTTCGGAGATCACAATGTTCACAAATCCTCGGCCGTGTTTGTAGCGGAGATTGATGCGCTTTACAATCTTTGTTATATCGTAAGGTATTTCCGGGATCAGGCATACTTCTGCTCCACCTGCGATGGCGGTATGCAGGGCGATCCAACCTGCGTCTCTCCCCATTACTTCCATGATCATCACGCGGTGATGACTTTCGGCGGTTGTGACCAGCTTGTCGAAACTGTCTGTCGCAATTTGTACAGCCGTTTGAAATCCAAAGGTCACGTCTGTGGCGGAGAGATCATTGTCGATGGTTTTCGGCACGCCGATAATGTTGAGTCCTTTTTTGTGTAGGGCATCGGAAATTCTCTGGGAACCGTCTCCACCAATGTTGATGACAGCATCAAAGCCCAGTTTTTTGATCTTGTCAGCCAGCTCACTCGTACGGTCAACAAATTTAATTGACCCGTCGGGCTGGGGTACAGGATATTTAAGCGGATTGCCTTTGTTGGTGGTCTTGAGGATAGTACCGCCGCGAACATGAATGCCGGCAGTAAGTTTTCTTGTCAGTTTGGGGATCTCCGTGGGTTCACTGAAAACACCATTAAAACCTTCGATGCTTCCATAGACGTCCCACTCTTTTTCCTTGCGTGCCCTTTTGGCAATACCGCGGATGACGGCGTTAAGTCCGGGGCAATCGCCGCCACCGGTCAGCACAAGCACTTTGTATTTCTTTTCCATTGTCATTTCCAGTTGCCCGGGTCAAGCCGCCAGGCTTTTATATAGATCAACTGCTCTTCATTGATGAATTTTTTTTGGAGTGCCTCCTGCAGGAGGTGGTTAAAATCACTCAGGCAAACCAGATCCACTTTTTCCTTTTCAAAATTCTTTTCAGCCGTATCAAAACCGTAAGTGAATATGGCCACCATACCCTTGACTTTGGCTCCTGCATCCCGCAGGGCGTTCGCAGCTTTTAACGAGCTGCCTCCGGTGGAAATCAGATCCTCCACCAGCACAACATTTTGACCTTTTTCAATTTTGCCTTCGATGAGGTTTTCCATACCATGATCCTTGGGCTTGGGCCGTACATAGGCAAAGGGAAGCTGAAGTTCTTCGGCCACCAGTGCACCCTGAGGGATACCAGCTGTAGCCACCCCTGCGATGACATCGGGTTGGCCAAAATTGTCCTTGACTGCCTGGGCGAGGCATCGCTTGACATAGGATCTGACATCCGGGTAGGAGAGGCTCAGCCTGTTATCGCAATAAATGGGTGACCTCCATCCGCTACTCCAGGTAAAAGGCTTTTGGTGGTTCAGGCGAATGGCCCCGATTTCCATCAATTTGGAAGCGATGGGTCCTGCCGTAGATTCCATGATTGTAATGGCCATAGGAATGGCAATTTATCATGAATTGACAACAGACCAAACAGGAGTTCGCCTTAGAATCTGAGCCAATTGCAAGGGGAGAGACCTGAATCAAAGACGGGGTAAAATCAAGTTTGCCTCTTTGGAAAATATTCCTGTTTTTGCAGTGTTAAGAGTTATGAAATGAGCATTGATGTACTATTAGCCAAAAGAATGGTAATAAGGCGAATTCCATGTGTCCATTAAAAAACAATTATTAACACATGAAACTATTCGTAAACGACATCCCAGTGCATATCTGGGAACCGGGCACCCAACCGGATGAGGGCAATTTCAATATTGAGGTACATGCGCCCAAGGAACCCATCACCAAAGCCAAACTTATCAATCATGTATGGATTCGGGAAGCCAGTGTATTTGATTTGAATTCGATTCTTGACCTCGTCAATTCAAAGGTCCCGACCAACCTGCTTTCTCTTGATATCACGGTTCGTGACTATGAAGCTGTAAAGGTCTACCTCGACGATAAATTCAAGATTGTGAAGGCGGCCGGTGGTCTCATCAAGAAGAAGGATCGATTCCTTATGATTTACCGGATGAAGAAGTGGGACTTACCCAAAGGCAAAAAGGAAAGCGGAGAAAAGTACCGCCAGACTGCCGAAAGGGAAGTGGAGGAAGAGTGTAATATTGATGTCAAAGTTGGGAAGAAACTTTGCACCACCTGGCATACGTATACCATGAACCGCAACAGCATGATAAAGAAAACGCGCTGGTACGTCATGGAGTTGGTAGATGACTCACGCATCAAACCGAGCATTGAAGAGGATATTGAAGATCTGCGGTGGATGACACAGAAGGAAGTGTACCATGCCCTTGATAACTCGTATAACTCAATACGCTTTGTCTTCGAAGAGTACTATAAAATGTCGGAGAAAACCAAGACGAGCCGTTAGGCCATCAGCTTATAATTTGTAGGGAAGCATTGGAGAGACATCTCCGGCATAGCGATGAACATCCCGGATAATCGAGGAACTCATATAAGCATATTGCGGTGACGTGATCAGGAAAACGGATTCCAGGTTGTTGTTGAGATGACGGTTTACCTGGGCAATGCTGTTTTCATATTCAAAATCGGTGGTGTTACGCAATCCCCGGAGTAAATAATTAGCCTTGTGCTTCGCAGCCAATTCTGCTGTAAGTTCTGAATACGTGATCACACTGATTTGAGGATACTTTGCAAAAGTGGATTGTATTTTTTCAATCATGAATTCGATTTTGAAATATCGCTTGTCCTTCTGAGCGTTGTAACCGATTGCCACAAGAATTTCATCGAACAATTGGAGACCGCGAAGTACAATATCTTCGTGTCCTTTCGTAAAAGGATCAAAAGATCCGGGGAAAAGTGCGATGCGCTTCATGAAGCAAGCAGGTTTAGCGAGTATAAATCAAAAAAATGATGTTCCTGGATATCATCAAACATATATCCAAATTTCAGATGGCCAGGTCTCTCGCCGAATGAAACATTCCTGATATATTTTACGAATTCCTGGTAGTGCGGGGAATTTTTACCAATATATCCCCATAGGACCACTTTGCTGCTTTCCTGGTCAAGTCCCATCGTCTTCATCACCAGCATGATGTATTTAACATAGTCTGCAAATTGCTTGATCTGAAACTGATTATAGTAAATCAGCTTCCTGCTTTTGACGTACAATACATGCAATTTGAAACGGTCGACATACACATAAAGGGGCTCCTCCGTTCTCACGGCAGCCGATGTAAGTACGCCTTCCACAAGCGCTGTTGATTGATGGAACAGTTTAACCGTAGAGTTAACGTATACTTTTCTGAGCCAATTCAGCATTTCCGTTCTTACTGCGAAAATGGTGACCGCATCCGTCAACTGGTTACGACCGATCTGGATGGTGTCTTTCTCGCCATCCAACACAGCGTTGAACCGGAGGTATTCATCTGCCGCGGACTCAATAAACAAGGATGCCGGAACCTGGATGAATTTGGTGTTTTTTATGGAAACACGAACTTCTTTCCAGAAACCCGCTGAGAGGTATTCGTGGGAATCAAAAAGTGATTGCAGTGCTTCCTGCAAATCTTCAGGAGAGTTTACTTCATTGAAGACATAGTCTTCAAAAAAAATCAGCCGGTTATCTTCGCTGTCGATTACAGCAGCCTGAAAATCTTTGGCACCAATCTGCGATAACAAGACATACTGCTGAAGTTTCTCTTCGTCGAACTTCTCGTCTTTGATCTTTTTGATCAGCTTATGACGGGTGGCAACAGGCAAGGTATTTTTTTATTCCCAATTTCCGGCAGTGGATACATCCGTGAGTGATCCAAAACGCAGCGGCTTACGGCTTTTTTGCTCGTTGCTTTCCTTGCGGGATTTATTAAACGGCTTGGGATCCACTACTTCGATGACATCCACAAAGAGACCATTGCGATCAATTCGTTTGGTGATTATGCTAAAGTTAACGCCGGGATTGCCAGGGACTTCCCCGATTTTAGCGATGTCAACATTCGGATTGAAAATGTAATTCCAGTATTTGATAAGAACGGTTCCTTTGGTTAAATCCTGGCCAACTTTTACATCTGTAAGTTCCGTGATTCTGCCATTTTCCTGAAACGGAGGTTCTTTGACATCTTTTCCAACCTTTATTGAATAGGCCTTCATATTCTTCACAACCTGGTCGCCGACTTTTACTTTGAATCCCATGAAAGTTCCATTATCGGAGGCATTCATAGTATATTCCTTTTTGAAAATTCTGTCTTTGGCGGATACAAATCCAAGCGTGTCAATGTGAACAATAACTTCTTCACCACCATAAGCTTTCTGTTTAAGTTCTTCCCGGCGTTGGAGGATGGGTACCCTGCCGGTTTCAATGAAACGCGCCAATGTATCCCAGCTTGATGTATACTTTCTGAACTGTTCCTGATAAACTGATTCGGCTTCACGGATCAACTTTAATCTTTCAATGACAATGGCTTCAGATTCCTCAATCTTGACCCGGTCGTCAATCACCTGCTGTACACCACTGTAAAGGAAATAACCGAGATAAAGGCTGGCGGCCAATAAGACTACCGTGAGGATTTTCGTCAGGTTCATTGGTTCAAAGGTTTAGGCTGCAATAATAAGTTCGTTTTTTGAGATTTTTAAGTCGAATTCGCAGATTTTTAAGGTATCTGTACCTATTTCAATCTAAATTTTTAAATATCCCCTCAACCCCCTGATTTTCTCCATGCTTTTAGCAATCCGGAATATGCCATGTTTGTAAGAATCCGGAATGACTTCAATTTCTTTATCAGAAAGGTATTTAACCTCCATGATAATTTGTGGCTTTATTCCCATTTCCGGGTCCGATCCTGTAAACAACTTACCCCCCATCAACTTTACATTGAAAAAGAGCTCAATTGCATGCAATGGGGGCTGAATATATTCACATAGAAACTGCAATTCTTCAGTTTTTACCCGCAATCCGGTTTCCTCAATAAATTCCCTTTCCAGATTGTCAACTGCAGCTACTCCAAACTCTAAACCGCCTCCGGGAGGAGCCCAGAAATCATGGTTATAGAGCCCAAAATGGTTAACCAGCAATAATTTTTCCCTATCCCAACACAGTCCACAGGTACGGATGCGCACTCTTCCGCCATAAATTTCCTGTGTTGTTTTATCCACGAATTCTGTTTG
>DAOMZK010000062.1:0-9394 GCA_035438035.1 Cyclobacteriaceae bacterium
TGTCATTTCAGGTAATGTTGTATGAATACAAAGATGGCCTGAACAAATATTTTAAATCGCTTGGACCCCGGGCGCCTGTAAAATCCGTGGAGGAGCTGATTGAATTCAACAAAAAAGATCCTGTAGAACTTCGTTACTACAATCAAAAGACATTGGAAACAGCACAAAGTAAAGGTAATCTTGAATCTCAGGAATATAAAACAGCCCTTACTGGAATGCAGAAGGCCATGCGCGAAGAAGGTATCGATCGCGTCATGAATGAAAATCATCTTGATGCCATCATTGCTCCCACCGGGAGCCCCGCCTGGAAGATTGACCTGATTAATGGCGGCAGTGGTCAGCTTGGCAGCTCCGGTCCGGCTGCCATATCTGGTTATCCCAACATCACGGTACCGATGGGTTTCGTTGAAGAATTACCTGTTGGAATTTCCTTCTTCGGCAAAGCATGGAGTGAACCAGTATTGATTGAAATCGCATATGCATATGAAACGGGAACGCAACATCGCAAAGCACCTCAGTTTTTGCCCACCAATTAATTTTTTAGCCTCAAAAACAGGTTTTGCACTTCTTCTTGCAGTACTCTTAACGGGAGTGGCACATTCCCAGAAACTCACTGGGAAAATTCCTACAGTAACTTTCTCAGGGTTGAAAAAAAGTTTGGCGGATACTGTCCTGGTAAGGGCTTATGTGATGGACATCTATGTTTGTCCACCCTGCCCGGAAGGCATGCAATGCAAACCTTGCATGGAAAACAACTTTACGATAGTGGAAGAAAAGCCTGTGGATGTTTTTAAAATCCCATTGGAAAAAAGACTTCGCATCTTCATGCCTCATCCCGATTCGTTAAAGATGAACAGACGTTATTGGTTCACCATCCGGTTCAGAAATAAAAAAACCAACCCTGTGGATAACGCTGAATTGGTTTCATATAAGGAACGCTGAGCGAAACTACATGTGTTCTTTTTTATTCTTCACCAGATCATACATCAGTTCACGTGCCCGGTGAAGTTGGGCTTTGACAGTACCCAATGGTGCATCGAGATCCTTTGCGATCTCCTCATACGATAATTCATGAAAATACCGGAGTTTAACAAGTTTTTGGTACTTGGCCGGCAGCATGCCCACAAACACCTGTATCAATTCTTCTTTTTGGGCTTTGATGGCCTCCTCCTGCGGATCGGGATTATGATCCTTCACATCAAGAGAAACTGATTGGCCATCATCATCCGTATATGTATTCTCAATGCTTAGCGTATTGATTTTCTTTTTGCGGATAAAGTCAATTGTGTTGTTGGTGGCAATCCGAAATAACCAGGTGCTGAAAGTAAAATCTTTTTTAAATCGATGCAAGCTTTTGAAGGCTTTGGCGAATGATTCGATCATAAGATCCTCCGCATCGTCAACGTTCCGAACCATCTTTAATATGGTATGGTATACTGGTCGTTTGTAGCGCTGTAACAATTTCGCAAAAGCCTTGTCGTCACCACCTACGGCACGATCAATGAGCTCGAAATCTTCCAGCGCCTTGGACGAAAACCGGTTTTCTAAATCTTCCATCGGACTCGTTTGGATATCAATGCCACTAGGCCCGTTCCAAGATAGTAAATGGCATAATTAAAATCTAAAAAGGGCGTTTTCCACCCCTCAAACGGGTCGCCCAATGTTTTTGATGCCCTATAAACCAAACCTACCAGCAGCAATTCCCGGACAATAAAACCAATCCAGACAAAAGATTGCATCGGTGGTAAAATAATCATGACAGGAACAACAATAATCCAACTCATGATCCAGGTGGTTGAAAAAAGTCCAAGCAATAATTTATCGGAAAAATGATATTTTTTTCCAGCAGATAGATGTCTCAGTTTCTGCACCAGGAATTCCCGCCACGTCTGCTTGGGCAAGGACCACATCAGTGAGCCCTTGGCAATACTCACGGCAGTATTGGTCTTTGAAGCATGTTGATTCACGAACAAATCATCGTCGCCACCGGTAAGGGACAAAAAATTATTAAATCCTTTGTTGTCAATGAATAGCTTCTTGCGATACGCCAGGTTCCGGCCTACACCCATATACGGCCGGCTTAATAAGGCCCATCCGATAAACTGGATTCCGGTAAGAAGGGATTCAAACCGAATGAATGAATTGAGGTATCCATTCGTTCTGACAAATGGTGAATATCCTATAACAATGTCATGGGTGTCGCTGAATTGTGATGTCATCGTCTTCACCCATTGATTTCCCTCCGGCCGGCAGTCCGCGTCTGTAAGCAAAATCCAATCATACGCTGCGGCTTTGATCCCGAGAGTGAGGGCGTACTTCTTACCATTGATATGTTCCGGCAGATGCCTGACACGAACCATTTTTAGCCGTTGATCCAGTTGGGTCGCTTCCAGGAGAAAATCATACGTCCCGTCGTTGCAGCGGTCTTCCACAACAATTATTTCCATCTCGGGATATTCCTGCTGCAATAACAACGGAATCAGCTCCCGGAGGTTTTGCTCTTCATCATGCGCACATACCACGATGGATACAGCGGGTGTCCCCGCAGATTGTATCTCTCTCTTTCTGATAAAAGCGAGCAGTAAAATAAACAGATATACAATCTGTATTCCCAGGATACTCCACGCAAAGAGTGAGAGGATGAAGAGCAAATCTATATCGTCTTAAAGAAGCGGTAAATATATAGGAATAGTTTAATGTATACGCCGGCCCATGCGTCTCATTGACGTTTCAAAGAATTTTACGACATAATCCCAACACGGAACACTTATCTTTGCCCCATGCAGTTTAAAATCCACTCCACGGATAGTCAATCAAAGGCAAGGACAGGAACAATATCCACCGGGCATGGTGAGATTCCAACTCCAATCTTCATGCCGGTGGGGACAGCAGGATCGGTCAAGGCGGTACATCAACGGGAACTGGAGCAAGACATCAAGGCAAAAATAATTCTGGGAAATACATACCATCTCTACCTTCGACCGGGACTTGATGTCCTGGGTAAGGCAGGGGGGTTACATAAATTTAATGGGTGGTCCGGACCCATTCTCACTGACAGTGGTGGATACCAGGTATATTCACTTTCTGAAAACAGGAAGATTAAGACTGAAGGCGTAACCTTCAAGTCTCACATTGATGGATCAAAACATTTCTTCAGTCCCGAAAATGTAATGGACATCCAACGGAAGATTGGCGCCGACATTATTATGGCTTTTGATGAATGTACCCCCTACCCCTGCGAATATACTTATGCAAAAAAATCACTAAAAATTACCCACGATTGGCTTACCCGTTGCGTCAATCATTTTCATTCTACTGCACCACTGTACGGTTACGAACAAACTTTGTTTCCCATTGTGCAGGGCAGTGTATTTTCTGATCTGCGGAAGGAATCAGCAGAATTCATCGCCGCGCAGCAGCAACCTGGCAATGCCATTGGGGGACTCTCCGTGGGTGAGCCTCACGAAGAAATGTACGCCATGACTGACCTCGTATGCAGCATACTGCCTCGAGACAAGCCGCGATACCTGATGGGCGTCGGTACACCTGAAAATATACTGGAATCTATTGCCCTGGGTGTGGATATGTTTGATTGCGTAATGCCCACCCGGAATGCCAGGAACGGAATGCTCTTCACTACTGAAGGGATCATCAATATCCGAAATGAAAAATGGAAGGATGATCTGTCTCCAATTGACGGATCGCTCGGTACCCATGTCAGCAGTTTCTATTCAAAAGCCTATTTGCGCCACCTGATCATCAGTAAAGAAATTTTAGGCGCGCAAATTGCTTCTATCCAGAATCTCACCTTTTACCTGTGGCTGATCCGGGAAGCAAGGGAAAAAATTGAGGCTGGAATTTTTACAGACTGGAAAAACAAAATGGTTAAAATAGTATCACAACGGTTGTAGAACAGAAACGGGGTTAGCAACAAAATGAAAATTATAGATCGCTATATTCTCAAACAGATTCTTGCCACATTCTTCTTTGTTGTCATGATTCTGATGGCGATTATCACGGTTATCGACATTACAGAAAAACTGGACAAGTTTGCAAAAAACCATCTGGACGGGCAGGCTATCCTGGGTTATTATCTTGACTTCCTGCCCTGGGTAATGGGATTAATTACACCCATTACGGTTTTCATCGCGATCATATACGTCACTTCACGAATGGCAGGTCATACAGAAATCATCGCCATCCTCAGCAGTGGCGTTAGCTTCAGGCGTCTAATGCTCCCCTACTTTATCGCATCCGGTTTCATAGGTGCCATAAGTTTCGGATTGAATGGATGGGTCATTCCAAAAGCAACCAAGTCACGACTGGCATTTGAACTTCAGTACTTTAACAACCGGTATTATTTTGAAGCACGGAATATTCACCTGCAGGTGGCACCGAACGTTTATCTGTTCATTCAAAATTATAATAATGTCTCCAACCAGGGTTATTCGTTCAGTCTCGAACGATTCAATCATAATGAACTGGTAGAAAAACTTACAGCCGACCGTATCCAATGGGACTCTACTAAAGGAAAATGGACCCTGATGTATTGGAAATCCAAGCAGGTGAACAAAATCTTCACCTCCACAGATACCACTGAATTGGCCAGCCTGGAAAAAAAAGGTGATGCAATTGATACCGTGCTGGCCATTTCACCCAAGGATTTCGAAGCTCAGGAACGCAGCTATGATGGCATGACCATTCCTGAACTAAAAGAACACATCGCCAAGCTTAAATTCCGGGGAGCTACAGGAGCACAGTCTTACGAAGTCGAGAGACAAATCCGGTACGCTTCTCCATTCAGTACATTTGTACTGGTCTTCATGGGTGTGATTGTTTCATCAAGAAAAAGCAGGGGCGGCACAGGATTGCAGATCGCACTGGGGTTTGTTCTGGCATTTATTTTTATCCTGTTTTTTATGCTGTCCCGGACATTTGCTGAAGCCGGTGAACTGAATCCCATGCTGGCAGCCTGGATTCCCAATGTAACATTCTCGATCATTTCAATTGCCCTGTATCATTTCACTCCACGGTAATGCATACCCCTGCCGACTATTTAAAGCTTCACTTCCTTGTTTTACTTTTTGGATTTACTGGCATACTGGGCAAGCTCATTTCAATTCCGGCTGTGGAAATGGTCTTTTACCGCACATTGCTGGCGGCTCTGGGGATGGGCGTATTTATCCTGGCTGTCAATGGAAAGTTCAAAGTAACATCCGGTGATCTGCTAAAACTTTTACTTACCGGGTGCATCGTTGGGATACACTGGCTTACTTTTTTTATTTCCGGCCGCGTGGCAAACGTTTCTGTGAGCCTGGTTGGGTTTGCCACTGCCAGTCTCTGGACGGCCATACTCGAACCATTGGTGAAGAAATATCCTATCCGGAATATCGATTTGATTTTTGGCTTAATAGTGCTCACAGGCTTATATATCATTTTCTCATCCGACTTCAGTTATTCACTCGGCCTGATCCTGGGTGTAGCCTCTGGGCTAACGTGCGCTATATTTAGCATCATCAATTCCCAACTGGTAATGCGAATGGATGCCACCACCATTACCTTCTACGAGATGAGCGGGGCCTGTATTTTTCTGGTTCTTTTCTTTCCTTTATACAAAGCTGGATGGGCCGGTGGAAATCAACTTCGGCTGGTACCGAATTGGAATGACTGGATCTATATAGGACTGTTGGCATGGCTGTGTTCCGTGTACGCTTATTCTGCATCCGTTCAACTCATGAAGAAAATCAGTGTGTTTCTATTCCAGCTTACACTGAATCTTGAACCGGTATACGGCATTGCCATGGCCGTACTGGTATTTGGTGAGGTTGAGAAAATGAATTTAAATTTCTATGTGGGAACCGCCATCATCATGATTGTGGTCTTTCTGTACCCAATGATGAGACGGAGATTTACAACATCCCCGACCAGCTCGGCTCAAGAGAATAAGTAAACGCCGGCGGTACTTTTGCAAAAATTCCAAACAAGGAAGATCCAGAGCCACTCATGCTGGCATATACCGCACCGGAATCATACAATTCGTTCTTGATTTTTTGAAGAATTGAATAACCGGGGAACAAAGATGACTCAAAATCATTCAGGAGATTATTTTTCCATAATGTCATAGGCGCTTCAATAATTTTTCTAATGTCCTGACTGGGTGTGCAAGGAACGACCCTGGCATAGGCTTCTGCTGTGGAAATGGAGAAATCGGGTTTGAAAAGTCGAATGAAACATCCCTTCAAGTTCAGATCAACTGGTTCCAATAAATTGCCCCTGCCTTTGCCCAACTTCGGTTCATCTTGTATGAAAAAAGGAACATCACTTCCCAATTGTGCGGCGTATTGCATCAATTGATTTTGTAAAAGTTTGAGATCAAAGAGGGCATTCAAAGAACGCAAGGTGTAGGCCGCATCGGCTGATCCACCACCCAATCCCGCTCCTGCGGGAATAATCTTATGCAGATGCATGCGGACCGGCGGAAGCTGAAAATCTTTCTTTATTAATTCGTACGCTTTGACGCAAAGGTTTTCTCCCGATTGACCAGGAATCTGAATGCCTGATGAAGTGAAGTCAAAATGGGTTGAAGGGAGGATCTCAAGAATATCCGTCCAGGGCAATGGATAAAAACAGGTTGCGATGGCGTGATAACCGTCAGGTTGCTTCGACAGTATCTGAAGCCCCAGGTTTATCTTGCATGGAGGAAATGAAACCATGCTCTTAAATGCTCTCCGGTTTCAAGATTATGTGGACAATTCTTACTTGGTTAGCCGCGCAATCAAATCTTCAGTGATGCCCGTCGTGGAGAATCCACCGTCATGCATCAGGTTTTGCATGGTTACCATTCGGCTCAAATCAGAAAACATAAGCGTAATAAAATTTGCGCAGTCTTCACCTGAAGCATTTCCCAAAGGCGACATCATTTTTGCATAATCAAAAAAAACATCGAAGCCACTAATCCCTGCACCAGCCGTGGTAATGGTGGGCGATTGTGATATCGTATTTACCCTTACTTTTTTCAGTTTACCAAAACGGTAACCGTAGCTGCGGGCAATGGATTCAAGAACAGCTTTGGCCTGAGCCATATCGGAGTAGTCCGGGAATGTTCTTTGTGACGCGATATAGGTTAACGCCACAATGGATCCCCACTCATTCATTGCATCTGTTTTCTCAGCGGTTTGCAGCACTTTATGAAAGGACAGGCCGGAGATATCCAGCGTCTTCAAATACCATTCATAATTAAGATCTCCGTATGAACGGTCTTTGCGAACGTTGGGGCTCATCCCGATGGAATGCAGCACAAAGTCAAGTTTACCACCCAGCACTTCCATCGATTTTGTAAAAACGTTGGTCAGGTCTGCTTCCAGCGTCGCATCGGCGGGGATTATCTCCGCTTTACACTGCTCTGCCAGTTCCTTGATCTTTCCCATCCGCATGGCAATCGGGGCATTGGAAAGGGTAAACTGACCGCCCTCTTCTTTTACTTTTAATGCCGTCTTCCAGGCAATCGAATTTTCATCAAGTGCTCCGAAAATGATTCCACGTTTGCCGCCAAGGAGGTTGTATGCCATACGATTTGAGATTAAGTTTGGCTACAATATTACAAAATTCATGAATAGGAGAATGATGACCCGGATCAACCCCACGTAACGTATGGGCACCGTTTCCAAAGATCAGCCAATAGGAATATTTGACAGTGGGATTGGCGGACTCACCGTTGCTCATGCTATAAAAAAAATGATGCCGCTGGAAAGCCTCGTTTATTTCGGGGATACCGCCCACCTGCCCTATGGAGACAAATCTGAAGCAGCGATTCAGGCCTACTCCATAAAAATTGCTGACGTACTCCTGAAAAATAATTGCAAGGTGATCGTCATTGCCTGTAATTCCGCAAGTTCAGCTGCATATGAATTGCTGAAAGAATATGTTCACCAGGATGTGAAGGTGATCAACGTCATCGATCCCATGGTCAGTTGGGTAGGTGAAAAATACAGTCACTGCAACATCGGGCTCATTGGAACAAAACGTACAGTTCAATCCGGAATTTATTCAAAAAAAATTGAGTCACTCAACAAAGGGATAAAGCTCCATGCGTTGCCGGCTCCACTGTTGGTTCCCATGATAGAGGAGGGATTCTTTAACAATAAAATCAGCCATGATATCATTGAAAAATATCTCAAGTACACTGCACTTCAGGATATCAAAGCCCTCATCCTCGGCTGCACGCATTATCCTTTAATCAAAAATGAAATCAATACTTTCTATGGCAGTCGTGTTGATGTACTTGACTCATCGGAAGCAGTCGCCAGCGCACTCTTCCATTACCTCAAATCAAGTGATTTGTTGAGCCCTTCAGAAAGCAAGGAAGATCATTTCCTGGTGTCAGATTATACTGACTCATTCGAGGCTTCTACCAAATTGTTTTTCCATTCTTCGGTTCACTTGGAAAAACACCCTTTATGGGGTCAATAAACCCATATCCATGTAGGTTTTTGAGGGTTTTTGAACATTTTGGTAACTATTCCTGCTCCAATTTTGTGCTCTTGTCCTGACTGCAAACCTGGTACATTGACATTCAGCATGGATATAATGAAATTGTGTCCTAACCGAATTCAGGCAGGTAATAAAATGTGGGCTGGGGTGAGGAATTTTATGCTCATGAAGAAGGGTTTATATATATTTTTCTGTTTTCTTACTGCTACCGTTTCTTTCGGTCAGAAATCATTGGACAGCCTGGAAAATAAACTGGCCAACGCGAGTGATGATTCTGTTCGTTTCCAGATTCTGATGAAGCTTTCTGAGGAATCAGAATTCTATGACTATTCAAAGTGTCGCAAATACGCTGAAGAGGCCTCTGTTGTTGCAGAAAGAATTAATTCTTACAGATTAAAGGGATACTTGTATTTCAGGCTGGCCTTCCTTGAAAATGTTGAAGGTGACTATTCTGACGCACTCCGTTATCATCAGCAATTGATCAACCTGTACGTCGCAAATAAAGACAGCTCTGCCAACCTGTGCCGTGCATTAATGAATGTGGGCAGGGATTATCTCGATTTGGGTGAATACGAAGATGGCTATTATTACCTGACGCAAAGCTTCAAGGTTGCTAAAAGTCACAATAAAGTACCCCAACCGGCTGATTCACTGGTTATGGCTATCGCCCTGCATAACATCGGTGATGTTTTTCTTCAACTGGGTCGGTTTGACATAGCCCTAAAACATATAGAAGCGTCGCAAGTAATCAGCGAAAACATCCATGACACAGAAGCGCCTGCTTACAATTACAGTGTACTGGGCGAATTGTTTCGCAGAAAAAAAGATTATGATCAATCAGAAGAGTATCTGCTTAGTTCGCTGGCCGAAGCGCGTAAGCATAAGATCCGTGTACTTATTCCCC
>DAOMZK010000063.1:0-9389 GCA_035438035.1 Cyclobacteriaceae bacterium
AGATGTAACATTAAAGAATCTATTTTCAATATTTAAAGGTAAAGAACAACATAAACTTGCCTTTGCAGACGAAATAAACTTTTTAAAGCGAAGTATTCTTTATGTAGCTTTTCCAAAAAAATCACACTGGTATAAAGTAGCTGAAGCTGATACTAAAATTGATGCAGGATCAATGGTGTTCTTAAGGAAAAAAGAAGGGATTAGTGATCAGGACTTTAAAACATTTATCAATAACGAACTTACACCTACGCTTGCCAATACCGGTAAGCTTAAAGAATTAAGAAACAAAGTATATAACCCCTGGAAACAAAAACAATGGATGACACCCAATGTATTGCACGACAATGAGAAAGAAGATCAGTTTCAAGCATCACTGATACTTGGCTTTGCAACTGAAGCCGAAATGGAAAAGTTTTTTAATAGTGAGGAAACTAAAAAACTGTCGCAAAGAATTTCTACCTATTGTTCAGCAGTGCATGCTTATGAAATAGCTGAAACCATCACTTTTGTAAAAGATGGAAACCAAATAAAATTTAATTAGAAATGAAAGCATATCAAGTATACCGCTACGGCAAACAGGAAAAATTACATTTGTCAGAAGTAGCAAAGCCAGTCGTAAACGACAAGGAAGTCTTGGTGGAAATTCTTGCTGCCAGTGTCAACCAGATTGATGCCAAAATCAGAAATGGCGAATTTAAAATGGTAATGCCTTATAAGCTACCTTTTGCTATTGGTCATGATGTGGCTGGAGTTGTAACACAAGTAGGTTCAAAAGTTAGTAAGTTCAAAATTGGTGATGAGATATTGGCCAGTTGCAGAGGAGCCTTTGCTGAATTTATTGCCATCAATGAAAATGAGTTGGCATTGAAGCCGAAAAACATTTCGATGGAAGAAGCTGCATCAATTCCGTTGGTTGGTTTAACAGCCTGGCAAGTTTTAGTTGAAAAAGGAAACCTAAAAAAAGGACAAAGGGTTTTTATACAGGCAGGATCAGGTGGTGTTGGTACGATTGCTATTCAGTTGGCAAAACATTTGGGTGCTTATGTAGCAACAACGACAAGTTCTGCCAACAATGATTTGGTAAAAAGTCTAGGTGCCGATTTGATTATCGATTACAAAACACAAGACTTTGAAACAATCTTGAAAGATTATGATTTGGTATTAAACAGTCAGGATTCCAAAACACTGGAAAAATCGATGAAAGTATTAAAGTCAGAAGGAAAGGCAATTTCTATTTCCGGTCCGCCTGATGTTAATTATGCCAATGAAGCTGGATTGAATTGGCTATTAAAAAATGTAATGCGATTATTGAGTTTTAGAATTCAAAAATTAGCAAAGAAGCTGCATGTACATTACTCGTTCCTGTTTATGAAACCCAACGGAAAACAGTTAAGTGAAATTACGGCTTTAATTGAAGCAGGAATTATTCGCCCTGTTGTAGATAAAGTCTTTCCATTTGAGCAAACAAATGAAGCAATGTCCTATGTAGAGGAGGGTCGTGCAAAAGGGAAGGTGGTTATTAAAGTCAGAGGGTAGAGAGATGTGAGGCCATTGGTATGGCCGATTATTGATTTAGCCTGACAACCGGAAAGCGGTAATACTGCTCTTTCTCATACGGAACCGGATCAAGAGCGGGAAGAAGACTGACCGGAAAAGAAAGAATCTTATTCGTATAGGAATTCCGACAGTCAGGCCTACGCATGGAGCAGAACAAGGATAGGTAGCTGGGACGTTGCCCAAAGTCCTATCATGGTAACAACCATCACGCCGAAACGGTTGATCCAAAGAGGGCTGGGCGCTTGGGAGCCCTCTAAGTTGAGAAGTAGTCTTTTATCTGTTCGAAGTCCATATTTGCAATGTCCTTACTAATTCTGTCGCGCTGCATTCTCATGAATGCTACAGCATCAATACCCTTCTTTGTTGATGTCGTTTTTGTTGCCATCGTTATATCTCTTTTGGCGTCCGGATGTCACGTCAGATTCATCGGAGGCTAACCTTCGAACCATCTTTAAACTTGGTATTTAGGGCTTACTTATACATCACCGCCTTCACCGCCTTCACTGTCTTTTCAACATTAGGCAGAATGGCCTCAATGAGGGTAGGAGCGTAAGGTAGCGGCGCATCAAAATTGTTGATGCGGTGCACAGGCGCGTCGAGGTAGTCGAAGGCGTGCTTCTGGATGTGATAGGTGACTTCGGTGGCAATGGAAGACAATGGCCACGCCTCTTCAACAATCACCAGGCGGTTGGTCTTCTTGATGGATTCAATGACGGTATTGTAATCGATGGGTCGAACGGAGCGAAGGTCAATTACCTCAGCCGAAATGTTTTCTTTTTCCAGCTCTGCCGCAGCAGCAAGCGCTACTTTCATGATTTTTCCGAAAGAAACAATCGTCACGTCGGTGCCGGGGCGCTTGATGTCCGCCAGGCCGATGGGAATAAGATATTCTTCGGCTGGAACTTCGCCCTTATCACCATACATCACTTCGGACTCCATGAAAATCACAGGGTCGTTGTCGCGGATGCTGGTCTTTAATAATCCTTTGGCATCGTAAGGGTTGGAGGGGACCACCACTTTCAGCCCGGGTGTATTGGCATACCAGTTCTCAAAGTTCTGTGAGTGTTGTGCGCCAAGTTGACCTGCGTTGCCTGTTGGTCCGCGGAAGACTATCGGTACGTTATACTGTCCGCCGGACATGGAATACAGTTTCGCGGCAGCATTAATAATCTGGTCTATGGCTACGAGAGAGAAATTGAAGGTCATGAACTCCACGATGGGTCGCACACCGTTGGCTGCAGCGCCGGTAGCGATCCCTGCAAATCCCAGTTCTGAGATGGGGGTGTCGATGACACGGTCTGGTCCGAATTCATCCAGCATGCCCTGGCTTACCTTGTAGGCTCCGTTGTATTCGGCCACCTCTTCACCCATGAGCAGGACGCTGGGGTCTCTGCGCATCTCTTCATTCATTGCTTCCCGCAGGGCTTCACGAAACTGGATTTCTCGCATACTGATTTTGATAAGGAGTGTAAAAATAAGGGAAAATCTGAAATCTGAAATCGAAAATTAACCGCAGAGGGGCAAAGGTGCTGGGAATGCCTGTATTCTCTGCGCCTTTGCGATTTGCGGCTAAACAAAAAACCCTGCTTCGTTTCCGAAGCAGGGTTTTTTTTTGAAATTATTTCTGCTTACTTCAATGCATTACGGAATGCGTCTGTAGTAGCCCATTTGCTGAACTCAAGATCCGTGAGGGCCTTGTCTTTCAGACTGGGATCGATCTTCACCGCGCTGGTCAGGCTGCTGACAACTTTGTCTGCATTGCCGGAGCGGGCGGCAGCAACAGCTGCACCGTAGTAGCCGATTGCCAGGTTGCTGTTCTTGGAAGTCGCATCATTGAATGAGTTCGCTGCATTGGCATAGTCTTTTGACAACAACTGAGCAAGACCTTTGTTGAAGAGGTTGATGTCAGTTGCAGTAGCAGAAGAGGTTGAGCGAACAGCGTCGTCATATTTTGCAGTGTAGATTTCAGAAGCACCTTTTACGCCATTCACACCACGGGCAACATCATTGCTTGCACCGTTGAGGGCCTTGCGCGCATAGCTGCCGGCTTTGTAAGGATTGCCTTTCATCAAAGCAACAGTAGCGAGGTTGGCGCTCACTTCAGGAGTCTCGCGGATCTTCGCAGCGATGTCCAGTTGAGCAGCAGCTTTGTCAGCGAATTCAGCAGCACGGCTGGGATTTTCGATGGCCATCTGTACATAGACAGCACCGAGGTTATTGTGCGCATTCCAGTAGCTGCCCTTCTTCGTGGCTGCAGTATAGATGGCGGCTTTCTCTTCCAGTGAAGGTGTCAGCGTAGCGCCGTACATCAGCTCTTCGAAGCTGAGGCCGTCGGCAGAAGCACCTTGCGTGATTTGCTTTGCCAGCACAGAAATTTCTGCGTCGGTCTTCTTTTTCTTGGTGGTGAGGATTTCAGTCTTGGCTGAACGCAGTGAAGGATACAAGCCTTTGAACACTTTCTTGTAAGACTTCAGTTTCTCCATCTGCTTGGACTGATCCACAAAATTGCCACCGTTGTTGGCGATGTTCAGGTATTCTGTTTTTTCGTCAGCAGTGATTCCATCATAAGAGGCAAGTGCAGTTTTGAATTCATTCCAGCTGTCAACCACAGGTTTCAGGATGAACTTGATAGAATCGGCCATTCCCTTATAGTCATACTTCTTCATCTGGGCGCGATAGTATTTTTCGATGGCGGCAGCACGCTCTTCAGAGAGTTTGCTGTTGATCCGCTCACGGCCTTCAGGCGAGTGGGTACCGGTAATGGTTACCGTGCGGGTAACGTTCTTGGCTGCGATGTAGGCATCGAGTTGCTTGGCTTTGTCTCCGCTGGTTTCAGACTTGCGCAACACTGATTTTCCCTGTTCGAAGAGAAAGTCAGGAATGACAACCGGAATAAGTTCTTCCTTGTTGTTGTAGCCATGATCCGCAAAAGCGGCATAGTATGAATTCTGAACCAGTTTGGAGGTGGTAATCAAACCGACGGCCACATCCATCCGGGGAGTTTTCTTTGATTTGGTTCCTTTGGAAGCCACACCTTCGATTTGCAGTGTACCCACTTTAAGGGCAGGCTGGTAGGCGAAGTTGAACTTCTGGGAAACTTTTGGCTGTTCTACAGCGCTGTTGGGATAGTCATCGCCCTTGAAGGCGATGGCAGGCAATGACATTTCTTTGTCACCGTATTTATAGAAGCTGTTGACGGTGTAAACCGTGCCTTTTTTCAGCATTTTAACCGGGAGGCTGGCAGCCATTTCATAGGCGACAGTATCCTTGTGAACTTCCAGTGGGTTGGGGGTAACAGTTAAGTTCTGATCCTTCGCCATTTTAATCATTTGGGGAAGGGTGCAACCAGCCAGGCCCAACATGCTGACAATGACAACCGCGTAAACAACTTTTCTCATGGGTGAATTTTTAAGGTTTTTCAAAAACGAGTCGCAAGCTACGTCTATATGCTTTTTTTTGCAATTATAAGTCAAAAAAATAAAGAAACGGGGCATTATCCTCGATCAGGAAGGCGTTATATTTGCGAATTGGTTTATTCTTCGATAAAAGGCATTTTACTCAGGTAAACGGATAGAATCAGTCATGGACACACAACTCAAGCGATTACAGCATTTTTTTCAGGAACACGCCTTTGGTGTATGCTCCCGGCTGGGCGAAAAACTGGGTATTGCGTCCTCCAGCATCCGCCTGTTTTTCATTTATGCCTCCTTTCTTACCATGGGCTCGCCAATTATCATCTACCTGGCGCTGGCCTTTATTATGAACTTCAGGAAGCACCTGCGCCGCAGCAAAAGCTCTGTACTGGACTTTTAGTTTAAATCCTCTTCTAATACGCTTCTAATTCGGGACTAATTCAGTTCTGTGAATCTCTTTTTTCCCCTGATAAAAAATTGCCAGACAACCGACTCCTTGTACAATGTGGCGGGCTGACGGAACCCCAGTGACCTGGACTTGTTTCGCCGCGATTTTTCTCTTTTGAAGTTGCTGAAGAAATGCCAGTGTGCGGTAAGCACGGCCATGCTGGCTGCAAACGCTCCGGACAAAGCAAACTTGATGGAGGCAATCCAGTCCAATACGATGCGGATGGGAAATTTATAGAGCAGTTCGCCTGCCGACATGTTTTTATAAATAAGACTGAGTCCGTTTTTAAAATTCAGATAAGTTTTTCTTGGGTTGGAAACGGAGAGGGTGCCGCCGCCCAGGTGATACACTACACTGTCGCCGGCATACAGTATTGAATAACCTGCCCGCTGCAATCGCCAGCACAGATCAATCTCCTCCATGTGGGCAAAGAAGTCTTCATCAAATCCATCCACCGCAAGGAACTGTGCCGAGCGAACCATCATGCACGCACCGGATGACCAGAATATTTCACGATTATCATTATACTGTCCCTGGTCTTCTTCCATGAAATAGAACAAGCGGCCGCGGCAAAAAGGATAGCCGAGTGTATCGATAAATCCCCCACCGGCACCGGCATACTCAAAATATTTTTTATCGTTGTAAGAAAGTATCCTGGGCTGAACCGCCACGGCAGAAGGATTTTCATCCAGAGCTTTTTGAAGCGGCGCGAGCCATCCGTCTGTTACTTCGACGTCGGAATTTAACAGGAGAAAATAATCGGCCTGAACTTTCTTCAATGCATAATTATAGCCGCCGCAGAATCCCAGGTTCGTGGCAATGGGAATGATTTCTACCTGTGGAAATTCAGTACGTAAAACCTCGAGAGAATTGTCGCCAGAACCGTTGTCGGCCACGACAATTTTAGCGGTTGCGCTAAACTGAATAACAGAAGGAAGAAATTGACGGAGCAGGCCCGAACCATTGTAGTTCAGAATGACGACGGCAATGTGTGTCATCCCATCATTCCAGTAAGGTCAAAACCGGGAATATTAGGCAGTATTCCTTCTGTGCTTTTCCGTAACTCTTCTTTTGATTTTACGTCGACTTCCTCGAGTGCCTTGTTGATGGCAGCCACCACCAAATCTTGTACGAGGATTTTATCCGTGCCATTCAATATAGAGGGATCGATTTCAAGTCTAATCAGTTTCTTCTTCCCGTTGACGGTGGCCTTTACCATGCCGGCACCGGATTCACCCGTGACAGTGATTTTCTCCAGGTTATCCTGAGCTTCTTTCAGGCGGGATTGCATTTCCTTCACCTTGCCCATCATTTTCATCATATCCAGCATAACGGACTTTTATATTAAAACGCAAAGGTAACTGACTTCGTTGAAATGCACTATGAAAAGTCTTGACGGATGCGTCTCGCATTCCGTCACCCCCCGGAAATTAAAATGGGAGATAACTTTATGGAAATCATCCCCTTCATAGGAAATGAGGAACTGGTGTGCTGCTTTTAGGGGGGGGTACCGGAACTCGCTGCGCTCGTTCAGTAATACATTTCATTGTTAAGGTAAGTGCGGACTGAACGCTTGCTAGAATCGCAAAGTTCTAGTTGGTGATCAACGCCACAGTCCCCTCCTTCGAGAAAGTACGTCCAGCCAGATCCGTGATGTCGACTTTCCAGATGTAGGTGGAAGGTGGCAGCGGTTTACCGTCGCGTATGCCGGTCCAGGGTTCATTTTTTTCTGTGGCAAAAATCAGTGCACCCCACCGGTCGAAAATCTTCAGGCTCATCTTCACAACGAACTGCCCCGTGACAATAAATCCATCGTTGAGGTTGTCGCCGTTGGGGGAGAATGCAGTGGGGTAATAAAAGTTGGCATTCTTGGTAAACTCAGTAAGATTGGATTTGGAATTGGTCAGCACTACATCATTGGGAATAGCCCGCACATAATATTGCACGTACTGGTTGCCCGGATCGGGAATATCATCCACGAAAGTGGTGTCGGTGACGGTGACAGTCTTGATCAGCGTTCCCTGCAGGTTATACTTATCCAGTAAATAATTCTTAACCCCGTTTTTCCAACCCTTATACGAGCTCCACACCAACGTAATGACATTGGTTTTGTTTAAAGTTCCCAACAGCTTCACAGGGCAGGTGGTTATACCCTGCGGACTGGCATTCTCGCACTTGTCGACGTAATTGATTTTGTAACAGTACCGGCCTTCCGTGGTGTAGGCGTTATCTGTGTATTGTGTTGTGCTGGTATTGGTATAAAATCCAAATGGTGATCCTGCAGATGAACGCTGGATAATGTAGTTCTGCGGAGTGAAGGCCGGATCCTGGCTCCACTTCAAATCGACGCCGACAGGCGTGACATTGGAAGTTACATCCGTGATGGGTGTCGGCACTTTATTGGAAAAAGATTTGACACATTTGGATAAAGAAATGCTCTTGCTTCCGCCGGTGTAAGTGGTCGTGATCTGGTAACAATAGTCAGTCTTGCAAATGATGTCCGTATCATTGAGGCTCAGTGCGCCTGTGGTCACGTAATTATTGGTGTTGCGCGTGATGGCGAAATTGACCACGGAACCCACGTTACCAGTGTTCCATAACAATTTATTGACATCACTTTGGGCAGTCACGGTGAACACGTCACTGCAAACGGTGTTTGAATAATTGGTGATGTTGTTACAAGGATCGTACGCGCCGAGTCTGAAACAATAGTAGTTGAGATCGAGCTTGATACTGGTGCCGGTTGCCGTGTACGAGTTTGCGTTGAATAAGGTCTGGTAATTCTGGAAACCGGAGCCATTGATAGAAATTTCCAGCTTGTATTGAATGTTGGCATTGATGGAGAAGTCAAGCTTGAGACTGCTGGCATCAATTGAAGTGAGCGTATTGATTTTAGGTGCAGGCAGATTACTGTACGTGGTGAACGATTGTGTTTTTGCTGTACAGTTGTCGGCAGCGTTAAGATTTCTTCCCCTTACCGCCGCAGTGTACGGTCCCGGAAGCGGCGGCGGTGGTGCATACTGATAACCGGGAGTGATCATGTTGTTGGAATAGGGAATGATATATTCGGGTGTTCCGTCATTGGTGAAGTCTATGACATATTGCTGATACGTTGCATCCACAACCTGGATGGAGGCCTTGTCACCGGCGCAGGCGTGTATTTCAAAATACGGCTGGACATTCTGATCTACTGTAATGGTAATATCATCTGTTCCAATGCTCTGATAAATGACAGACAGCTTGAAAGTGCCGGGAGTCGTGTAGGTATACGTAAATAGATTCTGCTGTGTTCCTTTCCCTTCATAGTCCATCACACAAGGTTTCCCCGGTGTACAGTCGCCGACAAGCAGGTTGGTGAGCGTAATGGTGAAGGGTGCACAACCTTTTTTCTGATCAACCTGAAACCGGCCGAGGCGGGAAGGGTAGGGCTGAGCCTGGGAAAGAAAAGCGACTGACAGGAGACCCAGTGCGATGAAAAACGGCAAGCCTCTGCGACTGCTGTTGTTCAAATGCTCTGATTGTATCGTAGTGCTCTCTTTCAATTTACCTCCACAACATTTTAAAAACGAAAATCCTTTAAAAATCCTTCCGCTTTCGCAAGGTCATCATGAATCAACCGGTCTGATTCCATAAACGGCACAATAGAGCGGAAAGTATTTACCCATTCCTCTAATCGTTGCGAAGTTAACAAGGGTCTTCTGAAATGCAGGGCCTGTGCTGCAGTAATCAATTCAATGGCAAGAATGGAATAGGCATTATTAACGACCCGGTAGGCTTTCAATGCCGCGTTAGCCCCCATGCTTACGTGATCTTCCTGGCCATTGGACGATACTATAGAGTCAACGGAAGCCGGCGTGCAGAGCTGTTTATTCTGACTTACCAGTGAAGCCGCGGTGTATTGGGGAATCATCAATCCTGAATTGATACCGGGATTGGCCACAAGGTAATTCGGCAAATTGCGCGATCCACTG
>DAOMZK010000064.1:0-9348 GCA_035438035.1 Cyclobacteriaceae bacterium
CATGCGCGACCAGGATGAGGAAGATAATAAGCAGGGCAGTAGCAGCAGGTAGGGTATTTACCGCGAGATAGCGCCACGGATGGTTCAGCGGTGAAAAACCGGAGGCGATGACTCCCATGAGCAGCAGGGCTATGGAGAACACCAGCAGTCTTTCAATGAAAGAAGCTGTCATTCTTACGTATTGATAAAAAACACAAAGGCACAAGATCACAGCAACGACTATTGCAGCCGGCACTTTGTTTTCCAATCCCCCTGGCGCAAGGAACTCCCACTGCATGCTGCTCAGCAGAAAAATGATCATGCCCGAGCCGATAAAAAACCAAAACCGTTTTAACACGGTGATGATCGTAATGAGCATGGCGAGGGAAATAGTGAAGAAAAAAAGATACACATCCAGTATTCCGGTATTGAGTTGAATGGCATTTACAGTCCACCGTTCAAACACGATGTAATTGTTAGCAAAGACGGTGAGATCAAAATCACCGACATCAAAAGTGTACACCGGAAGTTCCTGTTGCTGCAGTTCCTGAAGTTGCTGCCACGTAAAGAAGGGGGCCGGGTTTGTGGCCAAGCCGAAAATGCAAAAAACCACGGCGGCCAGGAAAGACAGACCAAAAAAGTAAAAAATCCTTTGGTAGACGACAGGCCAGGATTTCCAGAATTGAAATGAGGACATGAATGGTTATTCCAGGACTTTTGGAACGCGGAAATAGTCAGTGTCTTTTGCGGGGGCATTCAGGAGTGCCTGATCATGCGGAAGGTGCGCTTTCACCTCATCTTCACGCAAGGCATTGATTTCATAGCTCATGGTGGTGAGCGGCTCTACACCTTCAGTATTTACTTCTTTTAGCTTTTCTACCCATGAAACGATTGCCGACATGTCAGTCATCATTTTTTCGGCATCTTTTTCATCAAACTCCAGACGGGAGAGATGAGCAATTTTATCCAGCAGGGGTCTGTCAATCTTCATTTTGCTTTCAATTCATTGTCGATGATGCTGAAAACCTTGTTTTTAAGTTCGTCGATGTCGGCAAGGGTAAGCCCCCGCATTTCCACAGGTTCATGAAAGATCACCTTCACCCGGCCTTGCCGCACCAGAAATTCTTCACCCGGCAAAATTATCCAATTGTTGGGAATGGTTACGGGGACAATGGGTATTTGTTTTTCAATGGCCAGTCGAAACGCACCGTCTTTGAACCTGACCATGGCAGGGGGGTGCTGCGTAAAAATTCCACCTTCCGGATAGATAACCAGACTCTTGCCATCATCGAGGGCAGCTTTCGATTTGATAAAGGTGTCATACTTGCTGCGCAGCCGGTTCCGGTCAACAGTAATGTGCAATTTGCGGTACATAAAGCCAAACAGCGGAATATTCTCCATATCGTTTTTGCCGACAAAAATGGTATTGATGGGATTGAGCCCCATGGTTGGGATATCGAGGTAGGAGAAATGATTTGGGCAGAAAATGTATTGTCTGCTTTTATCCAACGGCACCTTACAAACTACAGAGTAAGGCAGGAAATTAAAAATGAAGGTCAGTTTGGCCCAGTACCGGTTGAAGATACCAACCCATCTGAATTTTTTTGGAAATAAAATGGGTACCAGAAGGGGGAAGAAAAATAAAACTGAAAGTACGAGGAAAATCAATGACCCGTAGATCGTGCGTATTGTCCTGATAACTCTCATGCTCTAAGCAGCATCTAATTGGATATGCATTGAATGATTTAGGAGATGATCTTATAGATTCAAAAGCTGAATGATGCATCGTTCATCTTTCAAGATGGTGTCGGCGTGCTCTACATCAATGTTTGATTTGGCATCATCCATTTGTTCCTTCATGGCCATTTTTATTTCGCGGACATGCAGTGCTTCAATGAATCGTTTTATATCCTCTTTGCTTTCCAGGATCAGTTTGGGCACCAACATTGGTTTTTCGTCTTCTCCTTTCGCCACCATGGTAAAAAAAGATGAGTTGGTGTGTTTAATGACATTCGTTTTCACATTCAATGCTTCTACACGGATGCCCACTATTAGGGATGTTTTCCCCACATAGTTGACAGATGCGTGCATGGAAACCAGTTCCCCGACTTCCACCGGTGCCAGGAATTCAACTTTATCCACGGAGACGGTTACACAATACGTGCCGGCATGTTTGCTGGCGGTGGCATAGGCCACTTTATCCATCAAGGACAAGAGAATTCCACCGTGAATTTTTCCACCGAAGTTGGCATAGGAGGGGATCATCAGCTCCGTCAGGGTAGTCTGGGAATGGCGGACAGGCCGGGCGTAATCTTCCATGGCTTTGAATTTAGGTAGAAGGGAAAGATAGCAAATTGGGCAGGTAATACTTCATGCGGGACTGATTTTTGATGTCAGTCCGGGATTGTAGCATTGAGAATTTTCTTCGAAAGGTAATTGAATCGCCAGCACATGGCCGTTGCCGTTAACGTAAGTCCCAGTAACAAGCCCGACCAGATTCCGACTGGTCCAAAACCGAGTTTAAAGCTCAGCCAGTATCCCAGCGGCAGCCCGATGATCCAGTAGGAAATGAAAATAAACAGGGTCGGAACTTTTACATCCTGCAATCCGCGCAATGCACCGGCACAGACCACCTGCATGCCATCAGAAAGCTGAAATAGCCCGGCAATAATGATGAGCGGACCGGCGATGGTGATCACATCCGTGTCTTCAATGTAAAGTGTGGGTAGGAAATTATTTCCAACGATGAATAGGATACCCCATACAGTCATGAAACTAAGCGCCATGCCTATCAAAACAAAGGCTGCCCTGCGCAATGCGGGCATGTCGCGCTTGCCCAATTCATTGCTTACACGGATGGTGGCGGCTGCAGCCAGGCCGGAAGTGGTCATGTAGCTGATGGTAGCCAGGTTGATTGCAATCTGGTGAGCGGCCAGTGCTTTCGTTCCTATCCAACCCATCATAATAAGAGAAAAGTCAAAAGCAGCAACTTCAAAAATAAATTGCATCCCCGCCGGCAAGCCGATGTGCAGCATTTTGTTGAATAAGGCCCTGGAATATTTGCCGATAATGAATCCGGGACGATAGTTTCTAAACTGTGGAGCGAAATAGATGTAGCCCGCGATTGCTATCCCCATCACGATTCTTGAAATAAAAGTGGCCAGCCCTGCGCCGTTCAGTTCCATTTTGGGAAATCCAAAATGACCGTATATCAATACATAGTTGAGTGCGATGTTCAGCACATTACAACTCAATACAATCACCATGGGCACCAGCGTGTTGGAAAGCCCCTCTGAAAACTGGCGGAAAGTCTGGAAGGTGAGGATGGGAATGAGGGAGAATGTAATTATTTCCAGGTAAGGAATGGAAAGGGTGACCACCTCTTCGGGCTGACCGATATGATACAGCAGATTTTTTCCAAAATACACGATAGCCACCAGCACGACGCTGTTCACCACATTGATCACGAGGCCATGCCTCAGGGTTTCATTGACCCCTTTCAGATCTTTTTCGCCATCAGCTATTGCGACCAGGGGTGTAATCGCATACGATACGCCAATGCCGAACAACATCAGTACATTGAATGCTACGTTGGCCAATCCAGCTGCAGCCAGTTGCGTTGCTCCAATGTGTCCCACCATGGCATTGTCGGCTACGCCCATCATCACGTGTCCCAGCTGGCTTAACATGACGGGGTAAGCGAGGAGGAAGGAATTCTTAATATCAGTTCGGTAACGGGAGAGCGGATTCAACTTGGTTGCGGGTTACTGGTCGCTGGTAGATTGGTTAATCTGAAACATTCTTCTTTCAAATTGCAATTATTCAGGACGCTGAGATTGGAGGGCTTGCAAGAAGTTGTTTAATTTTTTTCCAAGAACCTCCGCTTTACGGTGTAATGTGCCATATAGTTCATGGTCAGTGAGGGAATTTGTTTCATACAAGGTTTCCGGGTGGTCAATGGTTTCATCGTTGGATGGAAGTGCATAGATAATAAATTTAATATAGTCTCCTTTATATATCCTTCTCTCATAACCTTCGACAATATTGGAGCGTGTTGACTTGCTGGATCTCCTAATTTGTTGCCCTTCTTCGAAATGTTCGAGTTTGGGTAAAGAAATTAACTGGACTGGTTAAAGCACAGTCTATCGAAACCGAATCTACCAGCAACCAGTCCCTATAACTATCGGGACCGGCGGATAATTTCCAAATAACGCAACACCTTATCAAACTCCAAGCATCCTTGAAGCCTTCAATATTCCCATCACGCTGAGAGAATCAGTTATTTCACCATGCAGCACCATCTTCAATGCTTTCTTAAAAGGAAGTTTCATCACTTTCATATCGGCTTCTGAATCTTCGCGATGTGAGCTACCCTCCGTCAGATCAGTGGCAAGAAAAATGAATCCTTCCTCATCTGAAACGGAATTGGACAAGTGTGCCCGCTGAATAAGTTTCCATTTTTTTGCTGTCAGGCCTGTTTCTTCTTTCAGTTCCCGCTGGGCAGAAATGAGCGGATCCTTATTCAGGTCTCCGCCACCTTCCGGAATTTCCCATGACCACTCGTTCAATGTGAAACGAAACTGCCCCACCAACCACGTATTCAGGTTTCTGTCCAGCGGAATGATTCCGATGGCTTTGTTTTTGAAATGCACTTTGCCATAGATGCCGGGCTTTCCTGCAGGATTCAATACCTGGTATTCGGTAACCTCCATCCATGGATTGTCATACACATCATTTGATGAAAGCGTTTTCCAGGGACTTATAAGTTGCTCGTCCTGATAGCTATCGGGACTGGCTGCTGGTTTCTGATTGATTCGGTTAGGTCTGGCCGATTTTTTCTTATTCATTTTAGGTTAATCTAAGCACTCAATCTAATAATTTAAATCACCCGACAAGCAATCAGTAACCTGCAACCAATTAAATTTACCTCATGCTCCATTCTTCCTTCACCCCAGACCTCATTGAAGCCGGCTGTGATGAAGTGGGGAGGGGTTGCCTCGCGGGACCGGTAGTAGCTGCGGCGGTGGTGTTGCCCAAGAATTATCAACACGAATTACTGAATGATTCCAAACAGCTTTCAAAAGAGGATAGGTTGGAAATCAGAAAAGATATTGTCAAGGACGCACTGGGATGGGCTGTGGCGGAAGTCAGTCATGCTGAAATTGATGAGATCAATATTCTCAACGCCTCATTCAAAGCGATGCACCTGGCTTTGGATCAGCTCGTGATTCGACCGCAATTACTTTTGATTGATGGCAATAGATTCAAACCCTATGGAGGGCTGCCTTATGAATGTATTATTAAGGGAGATGCAGCTTATCTGTCCATTGCCGCTGCATCTATTCTTGCCAAAACCTATCGTGATGAGTTAATGACACAATGGGCATTGCAATTTCCTGGATATGGATGGGAAACCAACGTCGGCTACCCAACGACTGAACACCGTGACGGAATTAAAAAACTGGGGATCACACCCTATCACAGAAAGTCATTCCAACTTCTGCCTTCTCAGCTTGAACTTTTCGAAACAGAAATCGATTCGAATACCCTCTGAATACAATGGAAAAAAATGCCGCGTTCTCCGGGTCAATCCCGGAAAATTATGACCGCTACCTGGGACCATTGCTTTTTGAGCCCTATGCGATGGATATTGTCTCACGGATCAGAAAAGAGAAGGTCACCAATATTGTGGAGTTGGCCTGTGGCACAGGCAGGGTTACGAAATATCTATTCCGGTATTTCACGGGGTCAGCTAAAATTACGGCAACGGATCTGAACGCGGACATGATTGCTGTGGCGCGTAAGCAGGTCCTTGACCGCTCGATCAATTGGATGACAGCCGACATGCAGGAGCTGCCATTTCAGGACAATACATTTGACCTCGCGGTTTGTCAATATGGAATTATGTTTGTTCCCGACAAGCCGAAAGCCATTCGGGAAATAGCGAGGGTTTTAAAAAAGGGATCCATTTTTCATTTTAACACCTGGGATAAAATCGAAAACAATGGTGTGCCGTGGATAGCGAAGAAAACGGTTACGGATTATTTCAATGGCGAGGAACCATCTTTTTACGCTGTTCCTTTTTCCATGCATGATCCTGAAGAAATCAGAAGCCTGATGATGGAAAACGGTTTTAGCAAAGTAGAGATTGACCTGGTGAAGAAGGAGGGTCAAAGTCCGTCTGCTGAAGACGCAACACTCGGCATCATCAAAGGCAATCCCTTCTTTAATGAGATTTCTCAAAAAGATCCCGGGGCTGTGGGGAAACTCATGGACCTGATCCGGAATGGAATCGCCGCGGCCTATGGCGATAATCCGGTAAGATGTCCACTGCAAGCTTGGGTGGGTAAGGCAGAGAAATAAACAGTGTCGCTATTGATTAATAACTTTGCCTCCAAGCCAGTTCTCTCATGTGCCTGATTTTTTTGTCTGTACAGAACCATTCGCGATACAAACTGATCATTGCGGCCAATCGCGACGAATTTTATCAACGCAGAACAGCAGCAGCTCAATGGTGGCAGGACCAGCCCGAAATTCTGGGGGGCCGTGACCTGGAGGCCGGTGGCACCTGGATGGCCATCCATCGCAATGGAAAAATTGCCCTGGTAACGAATTACAGGGATCCCCAAAATATTCGTCCCCATGCACCATCGCGCGGTCATCTCGTTTCTGATTTCCTTGAAAGGGAAATTCATCCTGCAGATTATGTGAAGGAAGTTGAAGGGAAAGCAAATCTTTACAATGGATTCAACCTGCTTGCCGGAACGGGTGAGGAACTTTGGTATGTTTCCAATTACAAAAAAGGTTTGATCAGGCTGGAACCGGGAATTCACGGCTTGAGCAATCACTTGTTGGATTCACCGTGGCCTAAAGTGTTGAGGGGAAAGGAAAAAATGATGGTAGCATTTCAGAAAAATGATATTCAACCAATTGAACTGATGGATATTTTATATGATGGAGTGATTGCCAGTGATGATCAATTGCCCATTACCGGCATTGGTCTGGAACGGGAAAGGGCCTTGTCTTCCATGTTTATCAAGACGTCAGGATATGGCACCCGCTGCTCAACCGTTATCCTCGTTGAACAAAATAATCACGTTACATTTTCCGAAAGAGTGTATGATGTTGAAACATTTCAATATCAAACCAGCAACTTTGAATTTGACATTACGCCATAACTTTTAGTTCTCCACTCTTCCCTCCGTGAAACGCAAGAACAACACCCCCACAGCCATCCGGATCATGCAATGGTTGTTTCCCAAACTGGAAAAGTACGCTCCGTTTCTGGCGGAGCGTTTTTTTCGTCTTGTGTTTTATGTGCCCACTACTTACAAGGTCCCTGAAAAAGAAAAGGAAGCGGAGAAGCTGGCTAAAAAATTCAAAATACAGGTTTTAGGAAAGAGATTACAGGGGTATGAGTGGGGGGATGAATCAAAACCTTACATTTTGTTTATTCATGGCTGGGCCGGCAGGGCCACGCAGTTCAGAAAATTTATTCAACCATTGAATGCTGCAGGATTCAGAATGGTGGGATTTGACGGACCGGCACATGGACAATCGGAAGGGACTAAAACCACCATCCTTCAGTTTGAAGCTATGCTGCAAACTATTTTCCGGGAATTGGGAGAACCGAAAGCCATGATCACCCATTCATTTGGAGGAGCAGCTGCATTATATGCAGCGATGAATGGCTTGCCAGTAAAAAAATTAATCAACATTGCGAGTCCTTCCATAGCGGATGAAATTCTTAAGACTTATTTGCGGGCCATCAACGGGTCGTGGCCTTCCGCTCTTAAGTTCAAGGAATTTGTGTTAAAAAGTACAGGGAAGTCATTTGAGGAATTCACTTCTTTATACGCTGTCCGCCATCTTCCTCAGCCGGTTGATTTACTGATGGTCCAGGATGAGGAAGATCCTGATGTGTATATGATTCATGCAGAAGCGCTGCAAAAAGCATATCCACAAGCTATCCTTTACCGCACAAAAGGGCTGGGTCATACGAGGATACTGAGGGATGAGAAGGTGATCGAACGCTGTCTCGAATTTATCCGGTAGGATGCCCTCTGCCTGTTCATGCCGCCGGGTGTAACAACCATCGAGGTTTAGCGTCTTATTCCTGCCTGCAAATGGGCATATTTGAATTATTTTTCGCCATTTTGCGGCAAAATTGAAACTCAAACTCAGTTATACAGTTCAAGTGAAGGGGATTATCCAATTAAACCGACAACATGGCCAAAATCATTGAAACCCATAATATTTCCAAAGTTTATAAGATGGGTAACAACATTGTAAATGCACTCCAATCGATTTCCATTTCTATAGATAAGGGTGAATATGTGGCTTTCATGGGGCCTTCAGGTTCTGGAAAGTCAACCTTGATGAACATTGTAGGCTGTCTCGATTCTCCTACCGACGGCACGTATATGCTGAACAACCAGATGGTGAGTGAAATGACCGAAAACGAGCTGGCGCAAGTCAGGAATAAAGAGATTGGATTCGTGTTTCAGACTTTTAACCTGCTGCCCCGTGCATCAGCCCTCGAAAATGTAGCGCTTCCGCTGATCTATGCCGGTTATGGGAAAAGCGAAAGGAGTGAGATGGCCATGGCCGCGCTGGAAAGTGTGAACCTTGCCGATAGGCATCACCACAAACCCAATGAACTCTCCGGCGGGCAGCGTCAGCGTGTAGCCATTGCGCGTGCCCTTGTAAACAGTCCATCCATCATCCTGGCCGACGAACCAACGGGTAACCTTGATTCCAAAACTTCTTATGGCATCATGGCCCTCTTCCAGGAACTACATGACAAAGGCAATACCATCATCATGGTAACACACGAAGATGATATCGCACATTATTCGCACCGTATCATCCGTCTCCGTGATGGACTGGTAGAATGGGACCGAAAGAACGACAACGTTACCCGCGGCATACCAGAAGCAGAGGCTGCACACTAGGGTCCAACAATTTTTTTGGTTATAGTGAGGATTGATACAACCCAATCTGCCAGCAACCAGAAAAGTAGAAACTTTGGCACTCCCACAACGGGAAGCTTCTTATCTTTGGTTATCATCCATGAAGATATACACCAAAACCGGCGACAAAGGAACAACGGCTCTTTTCGGAGGCAAACGTATTCTAAAATCTGACCTTCGAATTGATACTTATGGTACTGTGGATGAACTCAATTCGTGGGTGGGTGTGCTACGCGATCAGCCAATAAATAAAAAAAGGAAAGGTGTGCTTGTTGAAATCCAGGACAGGCTATTCACCATAGGCTCCATGCTCGCCACCGTTCCCGGAAATTCAAAAGTAAAAATTCCACTGCTCGCTGCTCCGGACATTGTATTTCTTGAAAAGGAGATCGATGCC
>DAOMZK010000065.1:0-9209 GCA_035438035.1 Cyclobacteriaceae bacterium
GACCGCGACGGAATGGCGTTCTACGCTGGGGCTGGCATATTTCTATAATTCCTCCGGGGAGTTGCTGGCGCTGCAACAAAAGAATGGACGGCGTATGGCCGCATTGACAATGGCGATACTGAATAGTCCACCCGCTGGCTTTACAGATATTCTCGATTTCTCCATTGCTCTGGAAACTGCTTTAAATTTTAATGGTTTTTCCAAAGAAGAACTGCTAAAAGTTACATCCATGCTTTCATCTTTGGAGCCTGGAGACAAAAGCGATTGGGTAAAACATAATTTTAAGAAAGACCAGTTGTTGCTGCGTGGCTATCAGGGGTATGGATTCAATTTCAACGGCCTTTACCAGGAAATGGCTTATCTCTATGCCGCACAAGGTGAAGTAGAGAAATCGCTCCGGTCAATTGACACTTTGCTTAAATACAATGAGCCCTATTACCAGCGGGATTACACCAATCTGCTCGATAACGCCAGCAATATTGCTTCTGTTTATTACCGTTCAGGACATGTTGAGAATCTTGATGCTTTTGTGGCAGGGTATTGTGAACGAAAAAAAATTACGGAACTGGAATTTTATCAGCGATTGCTGGGTCGTTCACAGCCCTATCAACTTACCCGTAATTCATTGTATTCCAATTTCTGGAATGAAAGCAGCAACGTCAATTTACAATACAATGAGCCGGGAGAGATTGCTTTTTTCTTTGAAAAATTCCGTGAAGTGGCGAGCCGTCTTACCAATCCGGATGAAAAGAATTTCCAACTGGCCATTGCCTATAAGCATCAGGGTATCACACTGGCTCATAAATCTGAAGTTGTCAAAGACAATTTTGATACGCTAAAAGTGAAGGATTTGTTTGCAAAAAGTATTGCGCATTATCAAAAAGTAAGCAAAAAGTATTTGGCCGAAATCATTGAGCGTGTGGGGACCGGAGCCGATGTCACAGCCTCCACAAGGAACGCACTTTACTTATTGCCGGATGTGAACACCCAGTTTTCTCCTTTGGGCAGCCGCGATTTTCATTGGAACTTTATGTCTACCTGCTTCATGGAGTACCTGATTGATCAGGGATTGTTTGATGCACTGTATGAAGATCCAAAAGACCTGAAACTGATTGAAAGTTGGCTGACCGATTATCATTATCATGCTATGGCTGGTGATATTTTTATGCGTCATCATGCCGCATTCAGTTCGCTCGAAAAAATAGCAGCGGCATTTCAAAAAAGAAATCTTCAGGATAAAATGGATTTGAACCTGCTGTATTTATACCTGGGGTACTATGCCTGTCAGCAGGATGATCAGTCGCTTGCTTTGAAATACTATACCAGTGTAAAGCCGGAAAACTTTAACAACCTGTTGCAATATAAAATCCTTACCGGATACACTACCAGCAACTCGTTTAAGCTGATGGCGTCTGCATTTACCTGTTTCAGCGAAAATAATCAACAAGCCGAAGCGAAGAAGATTCTGGATTTCTTTAAGAAACCCGCCAATCGTTCTTCGATGTATGCTTTTGCAGCGCGTGAATTTGTCGAAAAAAAGAAAGATCCATTGATCATTCAGTTATTCCTGGATTCCGCCATTGTGGAAATGGGCAGAACAGAAAATCTCAATTCCGATCAACCCAACCGATTCCGTGTTGCCGTCACACTCGTCACCCAAAGCCCTACTGATCAGTCAATCGGACAGGCACAAAATATCATTAAGAATCAAACACTGAAATTTATTGTATTGCAACGCATGGCCCGCGGAATTGCCTATAACCAGGAATTGTACAAAGCGAGCAACATGATACCCGACAATATCTCCGACAATGACATTATGGAATTCCTGAGAAATATTTTAATAGGATATGCCGAGAGTCAAACAGTAAGGGGCGAGTGGCAAGAATATCAAGACAGTGGGTTTTGGTTTGACAGGACCGAATACACGCCGTATGTAAACGAAAGCAACTAAGAATATAAGGACCATTTCCAGGAATGATCAATGAGCGAAGAAAGTAACATATGCCCCTATACCGGACTTCGGTCCTTCACAGAAGAAGAGTCTCTGTATTTCAAGGGCCGGGATGAGCAAATCGATCAGGTCGCGCACCTGCTGGAATTGAATAAGTTCATCATGCTTACCGGCGCTTCAGGTGAAGGCAAGTCATCATTGATTTATGCAGGACTTATTCCGAATGCTCGGGCTGGGTTTTTCAAGGCCAGGTACACCCATTGGGTGATCTCTGATTTCCGACCTGAACGTGCACCGGTAAAGAATATGGCCGCTGCCGTTGCGAAAACGTTTGGAACGCAACCCGCTACTGTTGAAACCGAATTACGACGGGGTTTCTCCTCGTTAATTGATTTGTATGTCAACTCATCATTCTATCTGGATGAAAATGAGCCGTCGTGGAAAATGCTTAGTGAAAGTGAGCAAAAAAATAAGACCCGAAGTGCCGCCAACTTGTTGATTATCGTCGACCAATTTGAAGAGTTTTTTACGAACCCTGAAAACTACCTCAACGAAACACCTTCACAGGACTCACAGATTGTGGTGAATCTTGCACTCGAGACAGCCCGTATTGCGCTACAACGCAATCTGCCCGTGTACGTCGTGTGTACCATGCGATCCGATTATATTGGTCAGTGTTCTGCTTTTCGCGGTTTGCCGGAATACATTGGCTTCTCGCAATTTTTTGTGCCAAGGCTGAAGCGTCAGGAAATCAAACAGGTCATTGAAGAGCCTGCACGACTCAGTGGCAATCAAATTTCAAAAAGACTGGTCGAACGCCTGGTGTATGACCTGGCTGATGGAATTGATCAGCTACCTATTTTGCAGCATGCCCTGCGACAGATTTGGCTGGCGGCCAACGATGGCATGGAGGAAATGGACTTGATTCACTATGCGATGGTGGGTGGTATGTCCGCGATGGATTTACCGAACGATCAACAGTCCCGCTATGCGTCCTGGTTTGAAAGCGTTCCGGAAAATCAACGAAAATTCTACGAACAGCCGGGCCTCAATAAGGTTATCGAAATTCACGCCAGCCGTTTGTATGAAGGAGCCTGGCTGTATTATAACAATAACCATCCCCAAAACCCCATTACCCAAAAAGATGCAAAACGCATCATTGCACTCACATTTGCCTGCCTTACCAAGATTGACGACAGTCGTGCAGTGCGAAACCGCATGACGCTGCAGGAGATTACCCATATCATCAATCAAACAAACATTACAACAGCGGTTACCGGTGGCGTGCTCAACTATTTCCGTGAAAACAATAATTCATTTATTCGACCTTATAAAACAAGTGACGAACAATCTGATATTTCTCCTTACTTGGTGCTGGACATTACGCATGAAAGTCTGATTCGCAACTGGGGATTGCTTAACAAGTGGGCTAATCAGGAATTTCAATTTTATTCCACATTCCTTGATTTCAAAAAACAACTTAACCGCTGGAAAGGTAGCGGGAAAGATTCGGGATACTTGCTGCCCCTGGGGCCCCTCACCTATTTTGAAAACTGGTACAATCAGTGCAAACCCAACACTTACTGGATTGACCGGTATTCCGATATTAAAAATGATGCCACGGTCTCGTTGAAGCAATCAGAAGAATTATTGGCGGACACAAAGGAATTCATACGGCGCAGTGCCCGAAAGGTATTGATTACGCGTGCATTCATTAAATATGGTGCGCGAAGAATGGCGACAGTATTTGCGCTCACGGCCATTCTTTTATTCACCGGTTTTTATTGGTACGACGCGCGACAAAAAACAAACAAACAAGTAGAAAAACAGGCTATCGCCCAGGCCCAACGCCTGTTACTTTCCAGTGAAGTCAATAATCTTACCAAGGCAACTTATCTGCTCACGGAAGAACGTCTCAATCCCGGAAGCCTTTTGCATTACCTCACCAGTATAACGCAAGACCAACCACGCATTGAACTCATGCTCTCTGCCTATCGCCTGATATTGTATTTCGATAAGCATAGCAAAATGCCCCTGAAGACTGAACTGACGGAAAGGCTTCTCAGTGAGATGAAAGCATTTCCACGTAACAACCATGATCAGGCTACGTTTTTACTCGAACAGCAAAATCAGTTTATTCTCCTGCTGGCCTACGATGATTATTATAATCCATCACCCAAGATTGCCGATGAAGTGATCCCATCGTTAACCGGATTACAGCATGAACTGATCGGGTATTTCTTTTCCAGTAGTTTGCCCTACAAACAACTGGTAGCGACGGAACTTAACCTGGCCATTCAGCTTTGGCTGACCTTTGGGCATCCTTCCGTGGATCAGGCAAAGACATTGGTCGCGAAAGTTACGCCCTTTGCCGATGACGCAGCCCGAGAAGTGTTTAAGAAATACTATGTGAAGGGCAACTATGAGGCAAATGGTCGCATCCCCAGTGACTACAACGGTGGATACCATACGGTCGCATCATTATATGCTGCTGCCGGCGATGCGGATGGCATCATCAAGTGCTTCGAATTTTTGCCGGAGACTTATTTTCGCAGCAGTTTATTCAACAATTATAATAACCTGCTTGGGTTTCTGTATCAGTACCAGCACACAGATCAAGTTGATAAAATATCGCGTTGGCTATTCGAACACTTTCCCAGTGATGATCCGCTTACGGTTTACCGCAATACCATCATACGGTCGGGATATATTACTCCGCTTTACGGCATCAACCTGATTAAGAACTTTGCCAGGTCCAACTCCGGATATTTTCACATCAATCTTAGCCTGGGCAAAAGGGAACAGTTTTTTGATATCGTAAAAGTGTACGAACAACTGGCCACTGCCGTTAAGGATCCGAATGAAAGGAATTACCTGTTAGCCATGCACTTCAAACGCGTTGCATTACTTTACAGCAAATATCTGTATGACCGCGGCATGCCGATGGATCCTCAAATAGACCAATGGCTAAGCACTGCCTGGCAGCATTTCCGTCAAATCAACGAAGAACATTTGAACGTCAAGATTCCGGTAACTTATCGTTACCTCTCTGATGGTGTTCGCAACACACAGACAACACGCAGAAATGTATTTCTATACCCAGACTACCGGGATGGCTGGTTTGCCAACAAATTCAATACGGATGTCTTTATCCGATATGCTATCCGGAACAATCTTTTGAAAGAATACTATGATACCCCGGAAACCATAAACTTGATTCATGACTGGATATCCTCCGCTCATGAATATTTCTTGTACAAAGAAACTGGAGAAGCCACCAGTTTCTTTCAGAATGATTTTATTATTCCATCAGATGAATTGGATACCCTGCTTTCTTTTACATCTTCAGCAAAGGCTCATGCCAGCTTCGACCGCAATCTGCCTTTGTTGATCCTGGCCAACCGAAATTTTTCTCTCAACGATACAAGCAAAGGCTTCGCCTACTTTCGCCAAATGGATATTGATAATCTGATTTCATCAGGCAATAAGTATGAATACCTGAGTCATACGTATTTTATTAACTCAATCTTTGATTTAACCGCGCATCTCGCCGTGAATGGAAAGTCACAAAATGCCATGGCCATCATCGGAAAATACGAACCATTTCAACAAGCGTTTGGATATGCCATCGCTGCAGATGAATTGTATAAAACGTATCGGCCAGAAAGCTTTGTGTTTCTGGATTCGGCCTATTCCACGATCAACCGGGTGGATTTCAACAACCTGAACAGCGGAGTATACGATGAACTTGACGCCAGGAGATACATGACCTATGTGCTGGGAAAAATCGGTGGTGATAAAGTGAATAGAATTTCAAGGGACTATGTTAAAGAGTTGATTGAAATTTCCAAGGTCAGGGGCACCATCAACATGATTGTGGGTACTGCCCAGGATGGAAATTACTTCAAAGCACTCAGCGTTATGCCGCCAACACTAACAGAAGACCAGGAGCTCATTTGCTACTATTCCATATTGGCACAAATCGCAAGGGGACAGAAAACCGAAATCCAGTGGGCAGGTATGGATGAGGCATTGCTTTGGGAATACAACTATTTCTTATCTCCACTATAATGAAGAGAACAGTACTATATTATTTTCTGATCCTTTTACTCGTTATGGGTGGCTTTGCCGCAATGGCCCTCAACAGCTATGGAGTTCCCCTGATCAGCGCGGTCTCCTTATTTTTTGGATTAGTCTTTTGGTACGAATTTGTTTTTTCCTGGCCCCGTCAAAGCAATTTAACCGGTGGTCGCAAAATATCGTTGGGAATAGAACTCTTTTCATTGGGCGCCATTGGCATCCTGTATTTCCTCAAAGGGATTGTCATTGAAATACCTTTCAACTCACAACTCAAGCTGATTTTCTTCTTGTTGATTTGGATGACGAATGTCTTTCATTTTTATCAGGAAATGGCCACCAATCGAAATAAGCCATTCAAAATCAAGGCGAGTGTTGCCTTATACTTTGCCTCTCTCTTACTACTACTCGTCAGCAATTATGCCTCATCTGCAATCGTCCAATACGGATCGCTGATCGCATTGATATTGTTGATTCTATTTGGGATTACAGGATGGTGGAATGGAAAGGTAATCGTAGATGGCGAGGAAACTACCGGGCTTACCGTTGTCAGTAATTTTAAAAATAAATCAGGGGTCCAACTTATTTTGGTGGCATTGATTGCGGGTTATTCCCTGCTTAGCTCCTTTCGGGTGCTTCCACCATTATACAACGGGTCTTTGCCCAATGGATACAACAAGGTGACACAACAATGGAACGAATCCCGCCAATCTTCTACCAATCCGGATCAATTTGAAACTGCCTATCGAAAATTCCTGGAAGGCAAATAAGGTGTAAGATTGGCTTGAAATAAAATTATTTTTTTCCAATCAATGCCATGAGATACTTCCATACCTCTTCCGGCATGGGTGCATGACCTTTCTTTGGAATTACGACTTCAGAAATATTCTGGTAACCATGTGATGAAGCGAGGTCCCTTACGGCGGTCCATTGTACGTAATTGCCCCCTTTGGGCCCAAAGTACTCATCCAGTTCGCCTACGATGGAGTGGATCGGGAATTCTTTCTTAGCAGGATCAGTTGTAATATGCTCCTCAACAAAACAGCGATTCCGCCAGTTGCCCGCCACCGGCATCGCGGCCATCAGGACCTCAGGATGATTGAAAACCATGGACCATAACACATGGGTGCCGGCTTCGAATCCGGTAAGATAAACTTTCGACTCTCCGTTGTTATGTGCAGCTACATCAGCAATGATGTTAACTAATCCCTCATCATTAAATTGGCAATCACCCACTTTATCCATATAGTCCCAGGTTTCGTTTGAATAGGGAAATAGGGAAGCATCTCTCCTGCCCGCGTTACCATTGTTGGTATTAATCGGAGCGACGATTATGAATGGAAGATCGCCTCGTGTTGAAATAAATCGTTCTGCATTTGCTTTAAAATCCTTTTCTGCAGCTTCTAACACAACAACTACCGGCCATTTTCGCGAAGCATTCCAACCTTTTGGAACTGAAAGATAATATTGCATTGGGTGATGGGAAGCCTTTATCAGCACCAGATCGGTGGCTTGTGCCCATGAATTAGAAATCCCGGCCATCACAACAACGGCTAGCCATAACACGCTACGCATAAAGATCTGTTTGAAGAAGTTATACGAGGGCCCTTCCCTTCTTGTTGTTGAATTGATCAGGAAATCCGGCAGTTCATTTGTTGTGACGAGGTGATTGCGAGGCATACATTGGCGACAGTTCAGAAAGATTGATCAATGAAAACAACCTATGTCGGGTAAAATTTTCGTGGCAGTAGTCATCTGCAGCCTTTTCTGTCTCCAAATCAGATGTTGAAAGCGCGTGTAAATACATTCTTAATCAACCGGAGCATCATAAAAAAAAGATGTTTACTGAAGAATATGATGCGCTTATAAATATTATCAAAAAGGACTACGTTGGAAAATAAGGTAAGGAGGTTGATGAAGTTTTGGAATCTCTTTCCCTACTAAGGTAATAAGGTTGATATGTCACCAGATTCATTTTTTCAAGGTATCAGACGGAGGTTTGATAGTAGAAAACCTTATTACCTTAGTAAAATGATATTGACGCGGCGGAGCCTAAACCTTATTACCTTAGTAGCTGTATGTTGAAAGGAGATCTCAACCTTATTACCTTAATCATACGATAGCTGCTCTACCCATCCTTCACACCGACGCAAGCAACACTTTCCAGGCTTCCTCCACCCTCCCCTTTCTTAAAAGCTGCTGCGCCAAAGCATGAACAGCACTCCTGGACACAGCATCCAAGAACTGCGCATCTTTTTTTACTGCATCAATTGCCGCCTGGTCGGGCAATCGTTCCACATTTCCCAACCGACCGAGATCATTGCCGGTTAATACCTTGCTGTTACGGATTGCTGCCGGTATCTGATCCAGTCCGATCCCCAGCTTTTCACTGGGTTTTGGAACGGTGATGATGTTGTCCTGCTGAACCCTTAGATAGTAATCCCCTCCCATTCTGGCCACAGCATCCAGTTTCACCGGATCGATGCGTCCGTGGGTATCCAGTACATCTTCCCGGATGTGCATCAGGACTACCTCACAAATGACGAGGTTGCCCGCTGCCCCACCGGTACCCAATTCAATAACCTGGTTCACCTTACACTCCATGGCTACCGGTGATTCGCCCACTCTCGGTGGTTTCACTTTTGTGGAAGCAACTTCCGTGAGGCCTGCTTTTACAAATTCGTTGACATCCTTCGGAAACTCGCAGCTCGCCAATGACATCTGCTCCACCATATTATAGTTGACGATGTTAATGACAACTTCCGGCACAGCTTTCACATTTTCGTAAGTATGTTTTGTCGAACCATCCCTGCCTTTTCGCGAAGGAGAAAAAACAAGTATGGGCGGGTTGGCGCTAAAGCAATTAAAAAAACTAAACGGACTCAAATTCACATTACTTTGTTTATCCACTGTACTGGCAAAAGCAATGGGCCTGGGGACCACTGCGCCAAGCAGATAACCATGCATTTTCGGGACAGGAATTTCTTTGGGATCGATCGTGAGCATTGTGGTGAGATTACGCTATCCGGCCGGCAGTATGGTTCCCCTGCATTCTCCAAACCCGATGCGAACACCGTTTTTTTCCGCATGGCCTTTCATGATCACCTCGTCTCCATCTTCGAGAAATTTTCTTTCTGTACCATCCGGAAGATGCAGGGGCTTCTGTCCATTCCAGGTG
>DAOMZK010000066.1:0-9186 GCA_035438035.1 Cyclobacteriaceae bacterium
TATTCCGACAACAACCTGCACTCCGGGATGTATTTACTTTTGATCAACGGCATGAGAAACTTACTGATTCTAAAAAACCAGTTGGGGTGCCCTGCCCACTCGACATCTACATCGTCAACAAGGTTGAAAGATAGTTGAAGGTCAGTACGCTTCACCAGTTCATCAAAAATTACACGATTGTAAATACGTTTGATCTCTGTCTTCTTTCCATTGCTCTGATAAAAAAGCTTTCTTCCCTCACGTTTGACATCGCCAAGATGCACCGGTTCAATCCCGGTAAATTCCCGCGTAGCGAGAAAATCAACAGCGGTATTTTGCTTCATTGGTTCGATTTCAAGCAAAATCACGTTTTCAGGATGGTGACCATTTAGCAATACACGACGTATCCAGGCGAGATATTCAGCGGAAGCAAGACCAAAGTGACTTTGAAAATTGTCCGGCACCTTGAAATGTTCGCGGTATTTTTGAGACAGCACTTCCTGCCAACCAAACAAGGATGGGAATCCCTGCAACTCAATAAGTCGCGGTTCGAGTTCACCATCTTCCAGCACAACAGCAAAATCCAGGGCAAGAAAAAGGGTGTGATCGGTTTCGTTGGGCACATTCAGATGGGCCGGAATGGCAGGATCAGTAATTTGCTTCAGGTCCTTGCGAACAAGAAAATCGATTATCTCGTCTGATGCCTGGGTGAGTTTTTCCCTGAACTTGCGATCCACGAAGATGGGTGTCTCCGCAACACGAAAAGTAATATGATGATTGAACCTTTGATCAAGATCCAAGATAAACCGTTCGTATCTGTCCGTCGTAAAAAAACGATTATACTCCTGACGGAATGTAGCGATCATAGTGATACAGGTGAGAACCGGTGCTGAAGGGCGATCATCAGGAACCTCGGAATGATAGTATTGTAAGTGAGCATGATTTTGTCAGGATCATTCAGGTGTTCCAGCATGTCCCAGTATTTCTTCTCTCCATATTTTTCAATCACCAACTCTTTTTTGTCATCGCGCAACAGGTGCATCCGCATTCCTGCGGCATCCGCTTCGGGATGAAACTGAGTGCCAAAGAAGGCCTCATCAAATCGTATGGCCATGACCGCACGTTCAAGGTTAACATGCGGTCTTATTTTTTCAATACAGAGCACTGATCCACCACCGGACTCAATTTTTTTAATGTTGGGCTGTGTGAGTTGATAATCCCTTGAGTCTGCAACCCAGAACGGATCATTCAACGCCCGTAATAATGGATCATGGAATCCTGCATCCGTTTTATGTCCGGGCATTACACCAAAAGAGGTGCTCTTCCTTTTCGATATGAGACCAAATCCATAATACCGGCAGAAGACCTGGAAAGAGTGACAAATGAGAAATACGTGTTTCTTTTTCCGTGGATGTTCCTGATTGAACGACTTGATCGATTCCATCAATCCAAAGTAACGCCGCTCCCACAAAGCGTTTTCGCTTTCCAGCGGACTGCCCGGGCCTCCCGTTGAAATGTACACGTCAAAATCGGTACCGGGAATCTCCGCTTTCATACGGATGTCAAATATTTCGTAGTGTACCGGCAGATGAGTGTCAACGATGAATTCTTCAATGATTTGCTTTATCCCACGCATGCCTTCATTCGGCGTGCCTTCATACATGTCCAGGATTGCGATGCGTATGGTTTCCGGATTATTCAATGGATTTACAAATTGCGTGACAAAGTTAATGCTTTCGTCAACAGCCCTTCAGGGTTTGCTCCACAATGTAGTCAACCACTTTATGCAAGTCACCGGTCCTTTCAAACACGGCCAGCTGCCGATCGGCTCCGGTGCCTCCTTGGAGAATTTTTTCAATGTTGTTGAGCACTTCGCGGCTTCCCAGGTCATCTACTACGTCATCTACAAAATCAAGAAGTTCATGAATCAGATCCCTGGCTTCGACCTCACATTCCTTGCCAAAGTCAATCATCTTTCCATCCAGACCATACCGTGATGCCCTCCATTTGTTTTCATTGATAAGCGCCCGCTTATACATGATGAAACTCATGTTTTGCATTCTCAACTTATACAGTTTGGCTACGATGGCCTGAAATAATGCCGTAATCATAATGGATTCCTCCACGCACATCGGCACATCACAAATTCGAAATTCAATCGTATCAAAGAACGGATGCACCCTTACATCCCACCAGATTTTCTTGGCGTTGTCGATACAGCCCGTTTTGATCAATAGGTTGACATAATTCTTATAGTCATCCCAATTGTCGAAATGATCCGGAATTCCAGTCCGGGGAAATTTGTCAAAAACCTTGGTTCGAAATGATTTGAATCCGGTATTCCGGGCTTCCCAAAAAGGTGAATTACAGGACAAAGCGTACACATGCGGGAGGAAATACCGGGCTGTATTCATAATATGAATCGCCATATTCTTGTCCGACAAACCAACATGCACATGCAATCCGAAAATCAGGTTGGAGCGGGCCGCCTCCTGCATCTCATTCACGATGGCATCATACCGGGGATTCGGTGTAATCAGCTGTTGCGTCCAAAGTGAAAAAGGATGAGTCCCGGATGCGCCGATTTTCAAGCCTATACTTTGTGCAATGTTGCTGACGGAACGGCGCAGCGCAGAAATTTCTGCATGCGCCTGGTACACATCTTTGCAGATGCCCGTACCCACCTCCACTACCGCCTGGTGCATTTCAGCCTTTACATTGTCTTTGTGTAAAGAGCGTTCGGCAATTTCAACAATCTTATGCTCGTGTGATTTCAATTCCCGCGTGACAGGATCGATCACCATGTATTCCTCCTCGACGCCCAGTGTAAACTTTTCCATATGGACCTATCTGTTCCGAATCTGTAGTTTATTTCTTCCTGGCCGGTTTTTCAGAAGGCACTTTTGTCCCTGTTCCTTTTCTGGATTGGAAAGAGGCAACACCATCGGAAACAAATGTGCCCCAGGTGAGATTGTCCTGACCCGGTTTGTGAGCCTGGGCACGCTCAACAGCCATCTTGGCAGCGTGCTCTACCACCCATTCAAAATTTTCCTGGCCTACAGAAGCCACGTCCGCATCGGGTGCAGGATTGCAAAAATCAATAGCATAAGGAATGCCATCACGGACCGCCATCTCCACGGTATTAAAATCATATCCCAGTGCGTGATTTAATTTCAACACGTGGCCATGCACAGTTCTCAACAGTTTCTCTGATGCCGGACCTTTCTCGACGACATAGCGAAGGTGATGAGGATTGCGGGGTTCATATTGCATGATTCGTATATGTTTTCCACCGAGGCAGTAGCAGCGGAAATAGTCTTCAAAAACAATTTCTTCCTGAAGCATCATGACCAGTTGTCCGGTTTGACGATACGCTTCAAATAATTCATCAGGGCCGCGAAGCTTGAATACACTCTTCCAGCCTCCGCCGGAATGCGGTTTCATATATGCCGGCCAGCCGATATAGTTGAAAATATTTTCCCAACTGAGCGGAAAGCGCAAATTGCTGAATGAAGAATCCTGTGTATCGGTGGGTTTTTCATGGGACGGGAGAATTACTGTTTTGGGTACAGGAACACCCACCTTTAACGCCAATGCATTATTGAAAAACTTTTCATCAGCGCTCCACCAGAATGGATTGTTGAGCACCGCCGTACCCGTGCTGGCCGCATTCTTCAGGAAGGCGCGATAAAACGGAACATCCTGTGAAATTCTGTCGATAATAACGGCATATTCATCTGAACCACCTTGCTGAACCACATCCACCATTACCGGCTCTGCCTTGATGTCCTTGAGGCCCATTTTATTTACCCGTTCTACAAAAGCTTCCGGGAAGGAGCGTTCCATGCCATGTAATATTCCAATTTTTTTCATTTTCTCAGGGTTTTGCGGTTTCTGTCAATAGGGAAATAATCGTCTGCTGATACTTTTCCGGTTCTGTAACATTAAGATTATGTCCTGAATTTGTAAACCAAATTAAGTCCTTTTTCTCTGCCTTTAGCGTCAGAAAGTAACGCTCCGTGATTTTACTGTCAGCCTGGCGATCGGTGGATCCCACTAAAAAGTAAACCGGGCATCGTAATTCCGGGGCCTGGGCAAAAAGATTGATGGCACAAGCCTCATTAAATAATGCCAGCCAGGTCATGGCCCACTTGTTAATAAATGACCTGGAAATGGGGTTCTTTTTGTTGGATAGCTGCAGCCACCGGCGGTCAAAATAAAGCTGATCTCCATTTTCAAACGGAATCCGCACTTGCTCCAATTCTCCAATTGCTTCCTTGTTGCTTTTAGCTTTCGCATTCGTCAATAGCCATTCTAAGGTGCCCCGTTCGCTCTCTAACTGGTTTATCATCGGCGCTGATGGAATGCAGGCCGCTAACAACTCTGGGTGAGCAACAGCCACTTCCAGGGCAAGAAAACCTCCCCAGGAATGTCCGGCCAGGTAAATTTTTTCCTTAGAAAATCTTTTACGCAGATAATTCACTACTTCTACCGCATCGCTCATCATCAAAGCCACAGTCAGATTGGTCTCTTTTGAATTGAGCTTTTCTGTTTTCCCGCTGGCACGCTGATCCCATTGCACTACAACAAAATGCTTTTGAAGTTCTGAAGTGAATTTATCAGCATAACCCATAACCGAGTTGCCCGGACCGCCATGAAGAAAAAGTAAAACAGGATTTTGATCATTTGCCCCGTCCAGAGTAATCCACTGTTGAATGCCTCCTATCGGGATGGCTATCTCTTCGCGAATGCCCGAAGCAGGGGCCATCAGGCTCCCACAGATGAAAAATAATGTCAGCGAAAGTTGAAGAACCGATTTTCTCTTCATCGAATGAGTGACAGGTAATGGGGAAACATTTCCCTCCAGGCCGGCCAGTCATGCGGTGCACCATTGCGCACATCCAGCCAGTGATTGATCCCCTTATTTCGGCAAATACCTGCCATTTTTTCGTTGGCATCCCAGCACATATCGTTCGTCCCGGTTCCCAGCACTACAAACATGTCGTGGAAGTTTTGATTTTGTGCACTGGGAATAAAATCGGGCGGATTGTTGAAGTACACATTGTCATCATAATATCCATCCATTTGGTCTTTGATATCGAAAGCGGCGCCCATATTAAACACATACTTTACAACCTCAGGATGCCTGAAAGCAAAGTTGGTAGCGTGATAACCTCCAAAACTGCAACCTGCGGTAGCGATTCGACTGACTCCCGTCTCGCGCTGCATCAACGGCACCAGTTCGGTTAACAAATACTGGTCATACCAGATATGATTGGCCACACGCTGGGCCGGATGAATCCCTTTGTTGTACCAACTAAGCGAGTCGATTCCATCCGGGCAGTAGATTTTTACGAGGCCTTCATCCACGAACCAGGCTACGCTGTCGATCAATTTGAAATCTTTATTCTCAGTAAAATGACCCATTGACGTTGGGAACAGCATGACAGGGTAGCCCCGCGTGCCAAACGCAAGCACCTCCATGTCCCGGTTCAGGCTGGGAGAATACCATCGGTGATAATGCTCATACATATTATATTGAGTTCAATTGGTGATTTTACCAGCATGAACCACAACCGTCTGCAGGTAAATCCTTCTTTAAAGTTAAGTTAAGCTTCGTTATTCTATTTTTGCAACCTCAAGGCATGAAAGACATTAAAAAAGAGGAAGAATTAACTGAAGTGACCCCCGTCACCTATGCTTACCGTGCTGAGGTATTGAAAGATATCTATACCAAACTGCTCAGTCGCAATGTTGAAGTGGAGATCATGACTCCCCCTGACATGAATTCACAAAAATCTTATCCCCTGCTCTTATTGAATGACGGCCAGGATAGTGAAGCGGTCAAGGTAAAAAGTGCAGTGGAAAAGCTTGTGGAAGAAAAGCGAATCCCGGAGATCATTGTAGTGGGTATCCCCGCCGCCGACCGTATGCAGGAATATGGGCTGGCTTCAAGACCAGACTATTTTGGACGTGGTAAATTGGCAAAAGCGTATTCCGATTTCGTTACCAAAGAACTCCTGCCCTACCTGACTTATAAACTACCGATTTCAAAAATTCCGGCCGAACGGGCCATTGCCGGATATTCCCTGGGCGGTCTCTCCGCCATGGATATGGTATGGAACCATCCGGATTTGTTTGGAAAAGTTGGCGTATTCAGCGGCTCATTCTGGTGGCGCAAGCGGGACGCCGGCAGCTTTTTTTATTCTGACTACCGCGATCGTCTCATGCACTTGCAGGTGCGCCGGGGAAAATTCAAACCCGGGATGAAATTCTGGTTTCAGACCGGCACGCTGGATGAGACCGGTGACCGGAATAAGAACGGCGTCATTGATTCTATTGACGATACCATGGATCTCATTACAGAGCTTACGCGTAAAGGCTATCGACCATTTCATGATATTCAATACCTGGAAATCAAAGACGGAAAGCACAATACAGAAACGTGGGCCGAAGCCATGCCTCATTTTTTAACCTGGGCATTTTCAAATTCTTAAGACTGCATGATCAAGACAATCATTTTTGACCTGGGCGGTGTTCTCATCGACTGGAATCCCCGCTATCTCTACCGGAAGATTTTTAATACTGAAGATGAGATCACCTGGTTTCTTGAAAACATCTGCACGCCTGAATGGAACGAACAGCAGGATGCCGGACGAACTTTTGAAGAAGCTACGCTGGAATTGCTGAGCAAACATCCCGAGCATGAAGTAGCCATTCGTGCATGGTATGGACGCTGGCAGGAGACGATCCAGGGTTCCATACCTGGAACAGTTGAAATTCTTCAATCCATTCGCGATGCGAAACAACACCGTTTGTATGCGTTGACTAACTGGTCGGAAGAGACGTTTCCCTGGGCATTGGAGAAATTCGAATTTCTAAACTGGTTCGAGGGTATTGTGGTGAGTGGAGTGGAGAAGACCCGCAAACCATTTCCTGAATTTTATCACATCCTGCTGAACCGGTACGAAGTGCTTCCGCATGAGTCCATTTTCATTGACGACAACCTGAAGAATATTGAGGCCGCACGGTCATTGGGTATTGATGGAATTCATTTCCAGGATCCTGAACACCTGGCCCTTGAACTTTTAAAAAGAGGAATTACTGTCAGGGATTTAAAATCGAGGTGACGACCTCCTCTGCCACGCGTTCAGCAGAAGCCAATGCCCCATTCAGCATACCTGCATTGCCGGTGACATCCGTCGCTTCTCCAGCAAAAAATAATTTCTTGTCTACAGCCGTTCCAAGAGCCTTTCGGTCAGCATGGGTTGCAGAAGACAATGGATAAGAAAATCCTCCCTTGATGTAATCCGTTTTTGTCCAGTCGTGAAGGATATAAATGTTTCCGAATGGAGAGTTGATGTCTTTGCGGATAAATTGAGTTCCCTGTCCGGCATAAAGCAAATCCACATCAGCGAGAATGGCATTTACCGCACCATCACCCATGGTAGAATATTGTGCCGCTTTAGCGCCAAATACCGTTACCGATAAAGTAGCATTGAATTGGCCGCGGCTCATTCCCATGCTCAGATACTCGGGCACATTGGAAGAACCGTATATAAATCCAACTGAGTCACCCCAGAAGTTCTTTTTGAATTCCAATATCACGCGGAGCGCCGGACCCATTTCAAATTTTGTAAGCGCACCGGCTATGCTGCCAGGTAATCCTGCACTGAAAGTCAGACCACTTTTCAACTGGCTGATAGGCACCGTAACAATCACCTTGTCGGCCTCGAAGGTCGTTCCATCTTTTGCCGTGAGGATGATTGGATTCCCGGAGTGGTCAATCGTTTTGATTGGCGTATTCAATTGTACCATTGACTGGACCGCACTGAAGCGTGAGATAATAGTGTCCTGCATGGGATTGGCCTTCGGTGTCAGCACTTTTCCATCACTTATCCGCAGGGTTTCCTCTTCAGCCAGCTCTCCAATTCCGGCAGTCGTATTGTCACCGCCATAAAAATTTCCAATCTGCCCATTGAGCATGCCTTGTGCACGGGCATTTATTCCGGCTGCTGCCTGGGCAACAGTTTGGGTACTGCCTTTATTATTTTTCAGGTTCGCCCTGAAATTCTGCGCGGCAACAAAATCCGCATCACCTCCCCAGTCCGTTGCACTCTTCGCGGCGTTGTCCATCACGAAACGGTTGCCGGAAGATGGGAACTCAAGCGTTGGAAGACGGGAAGCTGTAAGCATTTTTCCAAATACTGAATCGGTTCCGATTATGGTTTGAGCGCCGAGCTCAAGCGGAAAATCAGAACTGAGCAAGGGAATATTCGGATATTGAGTGACGGATTGGTTGCGAAGGGAGCGCACCCTTCCGCCAATCTGATCACCTGCTTCGAAAATCTTGATTTTTATTCCCTTTGTTCGAAGAATGTCTGCAGCATAAAGCCCGGCTGCACCTGCGCCAATGATGGCCACCGTTCCGTCATACACCACTTCAGGGCCCGGATCATTTTTAGAACAGGCATCCAATAATGAAGGCAGCAGGATTCCTCCCGAGAGACCCCAACCAATTTGCTCTAATGCCTTCCTGCGTTTCAATTGATGCTAATTTTGACCTGAAAGATAAGGAGACGTCATGGCTTAATGAAATCCAGACCGATGATGTGACCGCAATAGGGAACGAATTGACGGTATTTCTGGTATCTTGCTATGTCAATTTTCTATGCTGGCTACTCCCATTGAATCTGTTCCGCTCAAAAAAGTGGCGGTCATTGGCCCTGAATGTACCGGTAAAACTGACCTGGCTCAATTTCTTGCATTGCATTTTGATACCGAATGGGTGCCTGAATATGCCCGCGCCTTTCTCAACAAGCTGAACCGACCCTACGAGCAGTCTGATCTGACGAAAATTGCTCACGGACAAATGCGGATGGAAGATGAATGGGCGCAAAATGCCAACCGTGTACTCATCTGCGATACCAATCTCATCGTGATCAAGGTGTGGAGTGAAAATAATTTTGGCAACTGCGATCCTGAAATACTCCATACAATGGCTCAGCGTCACTACGACCTGTTGTTACTTACAAATATTGACATACCCTGGGAGGATGATCCGCAGCGAGAACATCCTGAAAAACGAGAATACTTTTGGAAAATCTATTTGAAAGAAGCAGAAGATTCTAAAATTCCCACGATTCAAATTTCAGGATCAAGGGAGGAGCGAAGGAAAAGTGCCATTGCCGCTATTGAAAAAATCCT
>DAOMZK010000067.1:0-9136 GCA_035438035.1 Cyclobacteriaceae bacterium
CAAAAGCGATATGGCAAGTTTGCCGACGATCTTATCAAAGCATACCCTTTGGGTGACAATGGTGTTCCCAAAACTGCACGAGACCTGGCACGCGATGCTGCGTTTGGATGGCACACGTGGAGTTGGGCAGCGCTTCAATCGAAGTCCGGGAAGTCAAAAGTATTTTTCTATTACTTTGATCAGCACCCGGATTATCCACGGGATTCACCACGGTTTGGTTTTGGATCACCCCATGGCCAGGAAGTGGCCTTTGTTTTTCAACATGTAAATGCATCGGATCCCAACGCCTCTAACACAGACGAGGCAATTTCAGATGCAATGAGTACGTACTGGACGAACTTCGCCAGGAACGGTGATCCCAATGGCAGTGGTGTACCCGTATGGCCTTCATTCACTGAAGCAAAGCCTGACGTATTGTATTTCAGTCAGACACCCAAAGTAGGCCCGGTTCCAAGTATTGAGTCACTCAAGGTTCTTGATTCCTATTTTACATGGAGAAGAACACCCGAAGGAAAGGAATGGGCAAAGTAGAATTCATATAATAAACTTAAGTATCTCCCATGCGATTAATTTCTAAACTGACATCGGGTGTTATTAATCTGGCACTGGTTTTTCTCCTGCTTGCCAATCCTGTGTTGGGGCAGGAGACCAAAGATTATCAGATCACCAGCCCCGATAAGAATGTAACGGTGCGGTGCGACGCATCGCGTGCAGTATATGCAATCTCTTTCAAAGGCAAACCGGTTCTAAAAGAATCAAAGCTGGGTGTCATTCGTTCCGATGAGGATTTTAGCAAAAATTTTAAAAGTGACCGGGACTTCAACGCCCGTCCTGGTAAAGGATAGTTATGAAATGCTTACGGCGAAGAAAAAGAAAATTAATTATTTGGCCAATGAGGGTGTGGTCAGCACGCAAACATCATCGGGTAAAATGATGAATATCATCTTCCGTGTTTCTAATGATGGTGTGGCATTCCGATATGAATTTCCTGAGAAATCAACCGAAACCAAAAAAGTTGATGAAGAGGTGACCAGTTTTCATTTCTTTAAAGAAACAAGAGCCTGGCTGCAGCCCAAGACAGAAGCGCAAAGCGGATGGGAACACACCAATCCGTCTTATGAAGCACATTACCTGAGTGACATAGCGGTGGGCACTCCATCACCCAATAAAAACGGCTGGGTTTACCCGGCCTTGTTTAACTACAATGATGTTTGGATGTTGATCAGTGAAGCATCACTGGGAAGGACCTATTGTGGTACAGCATTGAGACAAAACTCACCCGATGGTGAATATGCAGTGGGATTTCCGCAAGTGCCCGAGGTCTTTACGCATGGAGTGCTCACGCCCGAATCAGCATTGCCATGGAAAACGCCGTGGCGAATTATCGTTGTGGGGAGTTTAAAAACAATTGTCGAGTCCACCCTGGGCACCGACCTCGCCTTGCCGGCTGTCAAAATGGATGCGTCGTTTATCAAACCGGGGAAGTCCTCGTGGAGTTGGATTATAAAAAAGGATGACTCCACCATTTTCAAGGTTCAGAAGCGATACATAGACTTCGCAGCCGGCATGAAGTGGCAATATTGCCTGATGGATGCCACATGGGATAAATTAATTGGCTATGACTCCGCTAAAATCCTGGCGGACTATGCACGCTCCAGGAATGTGGGTTTATTGCTCTGGTATAATTCAGCCGGTGATTGGAACACGGTTAAGTATACTCCAAAAGATAAATTATTAACGCATGAAAGTCGAATGAAAGAGTTTGCCCGCCTGCATGAAATGGGTATCAAGGGAATTAAAGTTGATTTCTTTTCGGGCGATGGACAATCCATGATTAACTATTACCAGGATATTTTAGAAGACGCTGCTGTCAACCAGATTTTGGTAAACTTTCATGGTGCCACGTTGCCGCGCGGACTGCACCGGACCTATCCTAACCTGATGACCACGGAGGCAGTCTTTGGTTATGAGATGATAACCTTTGGTCAACAAAATGCTGAACTGGCCCCCGGGCATTCTGTACTTTCCGCCATGATTCGGAATGCATTTGATCCTATGGATTTTACGCCCATGAACTTGTATAAAATCCCACGGATCAAGCGGGTTACGACGGCGTCGTTTGAGCTGGCTACTGCAGTGCTGTTCCTGTCCGGCATTCAGCACTATGCCGAAAGTCCTGAGGGGATGGACCATGTCCCGGAGAATATTAAAGCGTTTCTCCGAAATCTTCCCGACACCTGGGATGATGTAAAATTCATTGACGGCTATCCTGGTAAGTTATTGGTTGTGGCCCGAAAGGCGGGCAGCCAATGGTATGTAGCCGGCATTAATGGTGAGAATAAAGAAAAGCAATTGACATTGGATTTATCTTTTTTGAATGCAAAAAAGGGAAAAATTATAGGCACGGGTACGGTAGCAACCGATGAACCCTCATTTTCTTCTGTTCCCGTCGATTTATCAAAACATAAGAAGATAAACGTAACGTTAAAGGGGAATGATGGTTTTGTGGCCCTATTCGATTAGTCAGCAAATAATTAAATTGATTACCGATTATATTTTATGAAATCATCATCGAGATTATCATGGTTGTTAATATTCTTCTGCATTTCCTTTTCTGGGAATGCCCAGGATATTCCACCTACTACTGCATTGGTTTATCCGGGTGTGGATGGTAAATTGGTTTACAAAGCCGATAGCCTGGGAAATAAAATCCCTGACTTTTCCAATGCCGGGTATAAGGGTGGCGGTGTTCCTATTCCGCTTGTGCCCGTAAAACAAATTGTGTGGCCTGTAGCGGGTGATAACGCAGAGAATATTCAAAAGGCCATTGATGCGGTAGCGGCATTGTCTCCTGATGCTTCCGGCTTTCGCGGAGCGGTTCTGCTGAAAATGGGAAGATATGTAATTGAAAAACCTGTATACATTAAAGCTTCTGGTGTGATCCTGCGTGGCGAGGGCAGAAGTGACATTGGTACCCTGCTTCTGGGTAAACTCCCCAGGGAAACTCAGGGCCCGGCATTCAGGAGACCTGCCCTGATAAACATAGTTGGAGATGCGGGAGTCAAGCCGTTGGAAGAGACAAAGCAATCGGTAGTGGATAATTATGTGCCGGTAGGGGCAACCACTTTCAATGTGAAGCTGGCAAAAAATCTTAAAGTGGGTGATAAAATTCTGGTTCGAAGAATCGGCAATCAGGATTGGATCAAGGCAATTGGTGAAGACAGCCTTACCGTTGGAAGAAGTTTTTGGAAACCGTTTAATATTGAATACGATCGGATTATCACCTCAATTAAAGTAAATACCATCACCATTGACGCCCCCATCTTTACGGCCATTGACGCGAAATGGGGTGGAGGAGAAATTTTAAAATACGAGGATACGCGCATTGAACAAATCGGGATTGAAAACCTGCGGGGTATTTCCGAATATGACCCGTCGATCCGGACAGTGGCATACGGCAACATGGACAGGGGTAATTTTGATGATCCCAAAGTCCGTTACGAAGGCGAAGAATATTTCTCTGATGAAAATCATTACGCCAACTTCATCAACTTCGGCAATGCGAAAAATGTATGGGTAAGAAACATTACAGCCCTGCATTTTGTCAACAGCGTTGTGCTGGTCAATGCGGGTACCAAGTGGGTCACGGTTCAGGATTGTGAATCCCGTGAGCCGGTTTCTGTTCGTGCCGGTGGCCGCAGGTTTACCTTCCAAATAAATGGTCAGCTCTGCCTGGTGCAACGGTGTTTTTCTCAAAAAGGCAGGCACTCTTTTGTACTCCAGGGGTCAGCTTCCAGCGGCAATGTTTTTTTGGAATGTACAGCCGTCAATCCATATTCTACCAGCGAACCGCATAACCGGTGGGTGAATGGTGTTTTGTATGACAATGTGAAGGCGCCGCTCACCGCCAGGTTTTGGAAAGATTTTCCAATCGGTTGGGCTGGAGCCAATATTGTATTTTGGAATTGTGAAGGAGATTTCAGAATTCAAAAACCGCCGACAGCACAAAACTATTCCCTGGGCCATATGGGTATAGCATCGGTGATTTACAATTTGCCCTTGCAGGATTTTACCTGGCCGAAAGGACATATTGAATCTTTGGATCGGCATGTCACACCCCGAAGTCTTTACTTAACGCAACTGAGGGAACGCATGGGAGAAACCGCACTGAAAAATATAATCTCTGAATATTAAATCTTTCGAACCTGAAAATTATTTTATCAATTAAACAATCAAACACAATGAAAAATGTAATGACCGCAACATTGCTTCTGTTAAGTTTAACAGCCTTTGCCCAAAAAATTGATGGCAAATGGAAAGGTACCCGCGAAACAGACAACGGTACCTTTGAAGTTAACTACACATTTAAAGCCGAAGGAAAGGTTTTAACCGGTACCTGGAAAACACAGATTGGAGAGGCCAAACTGGAGAACGGAAAAGTGGAAGGCAAGATAATTTCGTACACCATTTCTATCAATGACAGAACGCTTAATTACACAGGGGAGATCGTCAACGAAAATGAGATTAAGATCAAAAATGAAATGGGTGAAATGAAACTCGCCCGGGTGAAGGAATAAGTGCAGTGAGCCTGTTGTGTGTTTTGAAACGCACAACAGGCTACTTTTACCTACTTCAGTTTCACGCGCAACAAATACTGAACCGCAGTTATATACAATACTTTGTTGTCAGGAGTCAACGCACAGTTTGACGCAGTCACCCCATCCAATTTAATTTTTCCGATTGGTTTGCCTGTCTTGTTAAAAATCCAGACGCCACCCGGCCCAGCCGCAAAAATATTGCCTTGCTTGTCTATCTTAAACCCATCACACAGTCCCGGCGTCTTCTCGCTGCTGGCATCGTACAGAACTTTTCCTTTGACAATCGTTCCGTCAGCACTGAGTTCATAGGCATACCACCGTTTCTTTCGAAAATCTGAATTGGAAACAATTAAAGTCTTCCCATCCGGCATAATCCCGATGCCATTGGGTGATTCGAGGGAGTCAATCAATACCGTAACTTTTCCCGCTGCATTTCTTTTATAAACCCCCTGAAATGCCAGTTCTTTTTTTGGATCTCTTGGTCCTTTCTCGAAACCGTAAGCCGGATCAGTGAAGTAGAGGTCGCCGGATTGGGACAGAAAAAGATCATTGGGGCTGTTCAGTCTTTTCCCTTCGTAGTCGCCGACAACCGTGGAATAGCTGGCCGTTGGCGCAGTTAAGGTGCCATTGATGCTGGCAATTCTCCGATCGCCATGCTGGCAGACCCAAAGTTTTCCGTCCGGAGTCAGGATGATGCCGTTGGGTCCCATAAAGCCACCGCGTTTTACGGTATCCGTGTAACCGCCCGGCTTTACAAACACTTCCTTGCCATTGGCTTCCGTCCATTTGTAAATGGTATTGCCAGGCACATCCGACAGCAACAGCATTTTTTCTTTTTCAATCCAAAGCGGTCCTTCTGTAAATTGAAATCCTTCGGCTATAATCTCAACCTTTGCTTCTTTGTTTATGACCCGGCCGAGGTCATCCGAAATAAATTCAATTGTACCGGCAGGTCGTTTATTTTCTTGTGCGAACGCAGATAAAAACCCGATTGAAAGCAGAATTATACTGGTTATTTTGTTCATAGTGTCTGGCAATAAAGGTTAAGTATGGTTTAGATATTTTTCATGAATGGGTTTACAAATAATTGATAAAGCCCTGAACGTTGGTCCTGATCCTGAATATCTTACTGTAGCTTACGATGTAAAGCGTTTTCATGTCTTCATCACCAAAGCAAAGGCTCACAGGGAATGAGGGCAGGTTAATCATGCCGACATATTCTCCATTGGCATTAAAAATCTGAACACCATAATAGGTGGCCACATATAAATTCCCCTGTTTGTCGATGGCCATGCCATCGGCACTGGATGTTTTACCCTTGCGATCCAGTACCTTGTCTGTGAGGAAAAGCTGGGCAAACTGGCGGCCATTGCTGATGGTGCCATCAGCATTCACATCGTAAGCCCAGATAAAATTATCTTTCTCACTGTTCACAGGATACCAGGATTCATCGTCATAGCAATTGTTGATGTAGAGTGTTTTACCATCAGGGGATAAGACAATGCCGTTGGGCATGGCAAACTCATTGGGTTCTGTTAGCCGGGTTATCCTGCCTTCAGGCGAAACGTAATACACGGCACGGCCGGGCTGGAATTTTTTGGCCTCCATGGTACATTGAGGATCGGTAAAATAAAAACCGCCTTTCGCGTCCGTTACCACATCGTTGGGACCATCAATCGGGGTCCCTTCATATTGATCAGCCAGCACTTTTACCACTTGTCCTTTCGTAGTCATTTCGACAACACGATGCCCCATCATGTCGCAAACTATCAGGTTGCCATTTTTATAAGGATAGAGTCCGTTGGTCTGCATCTTTCCGGCTGAAATATGCTTATAGGTGCCGTTGGGATTGAGTTCAACGGTGGAGCTTTTCGCAGGATCTGCACCCCAGGCCTGATCGAAATACATGTTCGAGAAATAAATTTTGCCGTTCAGCCATTTTGGCCCTTCACTGAAGGTCAGTTCAGGTTTTGATTTCTTTCCGTCGACAATAAGTTCGGGTTTTGCATTCTCCGGGATAATAGCACGATAGGCCGCCATTCTGACTTTTTCCTTTTCCAGGTAGTCCGGGCGGGAAGGCCAGAATATATCCAAAGCATCGCATCCGAGTTCTCCAATCTCAGCTCCATGTACCATGTTGCCGGGAATGCGCACAACATCATTGGCTTTCATCGCTTGTTTTCCATCCAGCAGAATTTCTTCACATTCGCCCCGCAGCACAAACATCATTTGTTCTTCGGGATGGATGTGATGCGGGAAAACAGATTTCGGCGCCATCGAAATAAAACTCAACTGGGTATTCTTTCCTGAAATCACTCTTGACCATGCACCCTTGGCCAGTTCTGTTAATTGAATATCGTATAGATCATACACCTTATTGGGTTGGAGGTTGGGAGTTTGTGCGGATTCAAGATCGGATTCCTCGCCAGGAAGATTTTGTACACCTGCTTTCTGAAGGTAGTCTAACCGAACGGGTGAATAAATCTCAAGCAATTGGGCACCAGACGCGCCAGCGGTGACAGAATTTTTGCCGCCTTTTTCCAGGTAAACGAAATCAATTCTGGGTGTAGTGCTGTGGACTCCATCAGGATCTTCCCTTTTTCTGCCCGTCATGAAGACGAGAGAGTCCTTAACCAGTTGTTCTACTGATCCTTCCAATACAAACATGAATCTATCGGCAGGCAAAATTTCTTCCGGTATTTTAGCACCGGCTTCAAGCTGAAGTACACTTACCTGGGTGCCTGAACCCCAGAAAATTTTAGCGTTCACACCGGTGTACAACGCAGTTTGTGTGAGACTATCCAGACTTTTGACTTTGGCAACTTCGAGGTTCGACTCAACTTTACTTGGCGGAAGGCCCGGTAACTCCCGTACGGATAGATTGTATTGACCGATGAGTTCTTTATTCTTCTTTTGCCAGGCTGGCCCTGGTGAAGTACACTGAAGAATTGCAGCACCCATAACGATTGCCAGGCCGGCTGCAAGAAAACGATGTGAGGGATGTGAAATCATAATTTTATATCGCTGATAATCTTCATTTATTAATTATACAATTGAACCATGTCCAAAACTAGAAAGAGTGGAATATTTGTGATGACCTTTTATGGGAGCCAAATTTGAGCAAAAATAGACTAAAGGGGAATTCAAAATATTTTCACATAGGGCAAATAAGTAAAATAGATTCAGTTTAGCAGCAGTGTAAGTTAGATTTATCATCAGACTGAATAGATTTTGATTGAGTTTCAAGCAGTTCTAAACGATATCCTATTCGGCGTTGCTAGGCCAGGAAAATTCATATCTAATTATCACTAATATTAGACTGAGCCAAGGCAGTGTCCATTCGAGAAGCGGGTCAGACAGGGTTGAAAGGAATGCCGATTTACGGTAATTTTATTCTCTTCACTCAAACCTATTACTATGAAAGTTATTTATGCCTTTTCCGTTGTGGGCGCATTTGCCCTCATGGTTTCCTGCCGGCAACAACCTACAGAGTTGACGGAAGAAGAGAAAAAGCAAATCGTCGATTCCGTTACCCTGATTGCAGGGTCGTTAATTAAAAATGGAACGGAGGGTATCGAACAGACCGTGGCAGCAATAAAGCGGACTTGCTCCGCGGATCCTGATGCTCGTCATATTTCTTCTGGATTGTTGTTTACATCAGTGGATGTATTGATCGATTCGGTCAGGAGCCCTGGCAATGCCACATTTAAATCAATGCTTGAAATATTTGAAGAAACGTTCGACCGGGTGGATGCAGTGGTTTTATCAAGAGAGGCGGTTTCGTTAACAATTCCAGCGCGCTACACCATGAAATTGAAGAATGGACCCACGTATAACGGATCAGAGGTAATGACATTTCTTTTTCAGAAAAGAAAAGGAAAATGGATGATCATTCAGTCGCATATTTCTGAGTATAAACAATGGGAAGCCTTTAACACGTTGATGCCGGAAGTCTTTGCGGCCATGATTGCACCAAAGAATGAAAGCAAAAAATAGGTACGAATTGGGAATGCAGGAATGGAGAAATAATGGTAATATTATAACGATCCAACTTAAAGAATAAACTCAACATGTCAGATTCACTTCCCAATCGGATTAAAGCCACGCTGCTCACTTCGTTCATCCTGGTGGCTGCCTGTGCGATGGCGCAGGACGGAACAATTTATCCGCTGCAGACTCCTGCAGAACCGAACGCTATTCCGCTCGGCACAGGCGGAGTGGAAGGACAGACTGCGCCTGAGACCTGGTTCCGTCAATGGGGCGACCCGATGGCCCGGAACATTTCCACGGCAACACTCACTCCGTTCTTGCCCAAAGGAGGCAAGGGAAATGGCGCGGCCGTCATCGTGGCGCCGGGTGGCGGGTTCAGATGGTTGTCTTTGGGCAATGAAGGTTCTGAAGTTGCGCAAGCTCTCGCAGACCGCGGCATAGCGGCCTTTGTACTTAAGTACCGGCTCCAGCCCACACCCGAGTCACTTGACGCTTTCAAGGAGTCGATGACCCGACCATTCACTCCGCCTCCGCCATCAGAACCTGGG
>DAOMZK010000068.1:0-9132 GCA_035438035.1 Cyclobacteriaceae bacterium
AAATTGGAGTGTGCCTACTATGACCTGGGCGGGGAAGGAGTGGCTTATCATGATTTTGAGCAAGAAAATCGCGGGAGCGGTGGTTTAAACCTTAGTGTGAATCACCAGCGTCCGCATGCTACGGCTTATGAGTGGTCATTCAGAAAAGGTGAAGGGGCTGATATATCCTACGCTAAAGACTTCGCAGATTTTAATCACACCAATAACTACTACATACCACGAATCAATCAATTCTACCTTGGCTGGACGGAGGATAGTGAATGGGTAAACTATACAATCGATGTTAAGGTTGCCGGTAAATATAAAATCGATGCATTGTATTCGAACAACGATGCAACAGTCACATTTGATGTGGATCAAAAACCGGCAAGCATATGCAAGTTACCCTTGAATACAGGTAATTTCCATGCGTGGAATAAGGCGGAGATTGGAAGTATTACTTTTTCAGAAGCTGGATTACATCTTTTAACCTTCCATTACAACAAAGGAAATAACTTCGCGTGGTTTGAATTTACGTTAATCGAAAAAGCCTCTCCACTGTCAAGGTAAATGACCATTTACACATTATGGTTAGTAAATATTTTTCCATAATACTTCTTTCTCTTCTCCTGCAGTCAGCTGCGGCTCCGGATGAATATCCCCATGCAGAAATTACCAATGGACTCATCCGGGCATCGCTCTACCTGCCGGCGAAGGAGGGAGGATTTTATCAAGGGTCACGTTTTGATTGGGCCGGCGTAATGTCCGAACTGCACTACCAGGGTCATTCCTATTTCGGAAAATGGTATACCGCGGCACATGATCCGGCTTTCCATGATCATATTTCTGGACCGGCAGAAGAATTTACCCCTGTAGGATATGATGAAGCAAAACCCGGAGAGACTTTTCTCAAGATAGGCGTGGGGATACTGGTTAAACCTGACGCTGAAAACTATCGGTTTGCCAGACCATACAAAAATATTAATGCAGGTACCTGGGAGGTGAAAAGGAAAGATGATCAGGTTAAGTTTATTCAGATATTGAATCAGGACGAATATGCCTACCAATACTCGAAGACCGTTAAACTAATAAGGAATAAGGCTGAAATGGTTCTATCCCACAGCCTGAAAAATCTTGGGAAGAAAAAAATTATAACAAGTGTATACAACCATAATTTTTTTGTCATGGATCAACAGCCCATAGGGCCGGATTTTGAACTTTATTTTCCTTTCACGCTGAGTAGCGAGTCTGCGACATTTGGTCCACTTGGAAGATTAGAGAATAATAAGATTATCTATGAAAAAGAATTAGGGGAAAAAGAACATCTTTTCTTTGCATCATTGTCAGGGTTCAGCAAAAGCAATTTGGATTACGATATAAAAATCGAAAATCATAAAACAGGAGCATCGGTAAGGATTACCAGTGATCAGCCTCTAGCCAAATTAGCATTTTGGTCAGCAGCCAAGACTGTATGTCCTGAGCCTTATATCAAGCTGGAAGTAAAACCCGGAAATACAGTGTCCTGGAATATCACGTATCAATTTTACGTAACGAATCCGGTAAAATGAGATGGCATTAATTTCAGGATTAAGAAATCCTGCGATTTTCCTTTAAGGCATTTAACTCGGCCCTGAGCATTTTCAGTTCCTGCATGACTTCCTTAAAGCCTTGCTGAACCTCTTGTTCGGTTTCCTGGATATCTCCTTCCAGTTGGTTTATTTTATTCTTGTTTGATTTCTGATCCTGTATAACCTTTTCATGCACCTGAGAAGTCAAGACTGCAACAAACACATTAAAACTTATTATTGCTGTCAGTACCACAAAGCTTACAAAATAGGACTTGATTAACCAACTGTCGTTGTAATGAGCGCTGGCTGAATACATCATATCACTCCAGCCATCGAGTGTCATCAGTTGGAACAGCGTAATAAATGCATGGCCCAATGAAGTGAAATCCGCATGTTCAAACTGGTTGTGACTGAATAAATAGATCCCGATAATCGAATAGATGTATAAGAGGATTCCCAGGAGCAATGCAAATGAAAAAATAGTGGGAATGATAGACACAATCTTGCGTTCGACAGACATTAATTCATTGCTGACCTCAAGCAGCCGCATTACACGAAGAACGCGGAAAAGGCGACTCACCATCAGGAACTCCGGATGTTCAAAAAGGTGACCAAACAGACTCAGTATGCTAACCGATACGATAATGAAATCAAACCAGTTCCAAAATCCAATTTCCTCTACATGAAATTTCCCCTTGCGAAGAGTAAATAGCTTGAAGTAATGAAGGGGACTCCGCTCCACCATCATTCTTGAAATAATTTCAAAAGAAAAAAAGAAAGTGAAACCTAAATCGAGCGCATCGAAAATATACTTGTGAGCAGGAAAAAATGTCTCTATCCCAAGCGTAATGGAACAAAAAACAATAACCACACTGACGAGTTTATGAAAAAACTCACTTTTTATAAATGTGTTAAACCGGGGCATGAAATTCATAGCGCTGTTCAATTTTTCTGTTTAGGTGTTAGGGATACGAATAAACAGAAAACGGTGCATTTCCACTCCGAAGGGCTCAAAAAACTCGCATAAACGTCCTGATGAATTAATTTCACCGGCCGGCGAGGGCCTGAAAGGAAATAGCCGCTATGGCGGGATGAATTACAAAGGTGTATTTACCTGCGATGGCAAGCACAAAACCACACTGTACTATTTGCAGTCTAGATTGGGCAAAGGGAACGCAGGGTGCTGCCTTCCATCTTTCATAATCCCTTCCAGGTCGCAACATGACAGAAATCATTATCCCTCATGCCTAATGTTATTCTGGCCCATTGCCGGGTTTTGTAGTTATGTAACGTAAGACGTGCTCAGCGAACTTACCTACATGAATGACTACAACTTTTCTTGCGATGGAACCAAAAACAGATTCACCTGCACAGGTCCTTCAACCCGTCAGGGCGTATAAGCAAAGTTTCAAAATCCTTGCCAAGCGTCTGCTTTGTGCGAATACTTTTCACATTACGATCGAAGCCCCATTTATTGCCCGGAAAATAGAAGCCGGGCAATTCATTATTATCAGACCCTATGTCACAAGCGAACGCATCCCGCTATCAGTTTGCGGATGGGATCGTGCAATGGGCACTATTCAAATTATTGTTTCTGCGGTGGGAAGAACTTCGACGGAAGTCAATCGCATGGAAGTAGGCGATGAATTTAAAGATGTCGTGGGCCCTTTGGGTGAAAGATCCCGACTACCAGAAGCAGCAGGTACATGCGTGGTCATTGGCGGTGGCTATGGCACTGGGGCCATCATACCGACGGCCCGAGACATGAAAACCATCGGGAACAAAGTGATTGGTATTGTGGGTGCAAGGAATAGGGAAAGTCTCATCATGACTGAAGAATTGAAGTCTGTATGCGATGAAGTGAAAATCACCACTAACGACGGCTCGGAAGGAAAAATGGGTTTTGTAACTGACGCACTCAAAGAAGTCTTATCAAAAGAAAGCATCAATCATGTCCTGGCTGTCGGACCCGTGCCCATGATGAAGGCCGTGAGTGAGATGACGCGACCTTCCAGGATTGAGACCTTCGTTTCTTTAAATGCCATCATGGTTGACGGCACGGGCATGTGCGGTGCATGTCGTGTATCGGTGGGCAACGAGATAAAATTCGCCTGCTTCCACGGTCCCGATTTTGATGGACACCTGGTGGATTTTGAAAACCTGATGAAACGTCAAAAAATGTTTGTGAAGGAAGAGAAAATTGCCTTTGATGCTTTATTGGAGAACCCCAATTGCATGAGCCATGGACACTGACAAAACCATATTGACCAGCGCCGCACGACTCCGTTTGCCCCATCAGGAAATGCGTCTGTGTCCCGCCGAAATCAGGATTACCAATTTCAATGAAGTCCCCATGGGGTATTCCGATGAGCAGGCCCACGAGGAAGCCTTGCGTTGCCTTCATTGCAAAGATCCTTTGTGCGTTGGCTTGTGTCCGGTAGGTGTTAACATTCCTGAATTCATCAAGCTCATTGAAATTGGAGATATTGCAGGAGCTGCCGAAGAAATTCGCAAAGCCAATTTTCTGCCGGCAGCCTGTGGCCGTGTCTGCCCTCAGGATAAGCAATGTCAGTCTGCCTGTAAGGTGGGACGCAATCATCCTGCCGTCGGTATCGGAAATCTGGAACGCTACGCAGCGGACTATGAACGCGCCCACCGGAAAACGGACACTGAGAAAAAACTTCCTGCCACAGGAAGAAGAGTGGCCATTATTGGTTCTGGTCCGGCCGGGCTCACGGCCGCACATGAATTGATCATGAAAGGTCATGAGGTTATTGTATTTGAAGCCGCACACCGCGCGGGCGGGGTTATGGTGTATGGTATCCCGCGGTTCCGTCTGCCCCTCGAGATCATTGACGACGACATTCGCTATCTGGAAAGCCTGGGCGTGAAGTTTGTTTACAATATGGTAATTGGAAAAATACTCACACTGGATGATTTAATGCTGTTGGAAGGTTTTGATGCCGTGATGATTGGTACCGGCGCAGGTTTGCCTAAGATCCTCGACATTCCGGGATCAAACGCCAATGGAGTCTACTCGGCCAATGAATATCTCACGCGCATTTACCTGATGGATGCCAACCAATTTCCAAACTTCAGCACACCGGTATATTCAGGAAAGAAAGTAGCCGTCATTGGTGCGGGTAACACGGCCATGGATGTACTGCGGACCGCTAAACGGCTGGGGTCTGATGTAACCTGCTACTACAGGAGGTCGCGGGAAGAAGCGCCAGCGCGAACAGAAGAATTGAAACATGCAGAACAGGAGTTTATTAATTGGAGATGGCTTTCCAACCCGGTCGAGTTCATAGTCGATGACAACAATTTTGTAAAACAAATTCGTTGCGAACAAATGGAGTTATCCTCACCGGATGAAAGCGGGCGAAGATCACCGGTACCCACAGGAAAATTTTTCGTTGAGGATTGTGACACTGTAGTCATGTCGCTCGGGTGCAGCGTAAATCCGATTATTCCATCCACAGATGCAAAAGTTCAGACCAACAAATGGGGTGTAATTGTGGTGAACGCAGATACCTGTGAAACCAGCAAGCCCGGAGTTTTTGCTGCAGGTGACGCCATCACGGGTGGTTCAACCGTTATTCAGGCTATGGGCCAGGCCAAAAAAGCAGCGGCGGGTATTGATGCCTTTTTGATGGAGAAGGAGAGGTCTGCGGAAAAGCAGACGGAGAGGGAAATTCGTTAGGCTGATAAACCGTAACACGGCTATACTTGCAGCAACCTTGATTTCGGAACTCCGTAGAATTGACGCCGTGAAGCGCCTCTATCTTCTCATTACTTTTATTCTTTCGGACCTTGATGCACGCAGTGGCGATAGTAATCGCACCCACCCAGCTAACCACCCACTCTCGTCAACCTATTCACCACATCCTTCACCCTTCTCACTTCATCAATCCTTCCCAGCGCATCTCTACGTATGATGACATAGTCACCTATGTGCGTCTTGTTATAGAGGCTTTGATCAACTTTAAGTTTATTTCCTTCTCCAGGAGATAAATTCAAATAGCAAGAACAGAATTTTGCCGACTTGTCAACCACTTCAAATTTTCCAACCCAGTAGTAGCGCTTCTTTCGCTTCACCGATTCCCGCCAGTTTACCCAAAAGAGAATACACCCCAACGGCACGGTGATGTAAAGAAAATAATGGATCTGCTGTAGATAATCGGTAAGAGAGAAAGGCAACGATCTGATGTTCCTGTACACAAACAAAGGCCCAACCAAAGCGGCGGCTGCCATGATCAGTACGATAATCCACGGACTGATCATGGGAGGGTAGCTCGCCTTATACTTCCTGTAAAATTCCTGGTGCTTCATGTTCAAGCCACTCACCACAGGTCATTAATTCCAACCGCCGCCGAGAGCCTGGTAGACATTGACCATGGCAATCATTTGCTGTTTCTTGGTTTCCACCAATTCGAATTTGGATTCGAGCGCATCACGTTGCGTCAGCAACACCTCCATATAATCAGCGCGTGCTGATCTGAACAGCCGGGTTGAAATATCAATGGATTGTGTAAGCGCCAACACCTGTTGCACCCTCAGATCGTAGCTGCTTTTCATATTTGAAATGTTCGCAATCTGATTGGTAACCTCGATGTAAGCATTCAGAATCGTCCGCTCATAGTTGTAGGCTGCTTGCACCTGGCGTGCATTGGCATTCATGTACATGGCTTTGATTGCATTCCGGTTGACGAGGGGTTGGCCCAATCCTCCAATTGCATTGTACATCATGGACTCAGGCTTGCTAAAAAGATAAGTGGCATTGAATGCCTGCAGTCCGAGCGTGGAAGTAATATTGAAAGTGGGATAAAAATTCGCTTTCGCAGATTTTACATCCAGATGAGCCGCTGCCAACGCCAGTTCAGCCTGACGGATATCCGGCCGGTTTTGTAAAAGCTGAGAGGGAATACCTTCCTGCATCAATTTCGGCGTCAGTTCTGCCCATTCCAAAGAGTTCCTTTCTATATGCTGTGGGAATCGCCCCACCAGAAAGTTGATTCTATTTTCCGCAAAAACGATTTCCTGCTGCACGTGAAAAATACGGCTTTGATTTTTGAGCACTTCAGCCTCAAACCTCCGAACTGCCAGTTCGGTTACCCGTGCGGCAGTCTTCTCCATCTTTACGATCTCGAGAGCATTGGTCTGTATCTCAATGTTCTTTCTCAGAATATCAAGCTGATTGTCAAGTGCCATCAACTCATAGTAGGAATCGGCAATCTCGGCCACGAGTCGCGTAACCGTAAAATTCCTTCCCTCCGTTGTCGCAAGGTACCGAAGGAGCGCCGCCTGCTTCGCATTCCTCAGTTTTTTCCAAATGTCAACCTGCCAGGAAAAATTCGCGGCCAGCATAAAGTCTGGAAGTGGGTCAGGAAATTCCTTTCCCGGCTCAATTTCAGAGTTCGCTTCCACTGATCCATCACGTGTGTACCGTGCCACTTTTTCGACACCAGCACCGGCAAACAAATCCACAAAAGGCAGGTATTCTCCTTTTCTTGCCCGCACATCATTTTGCGCGATGGAAATCTCCCGCATGATGATATTCAACTCCTGGTTATTCCGGAGCGCTGTATCAATGAGTGCATGCAGATAAGGATCTGTAAAGAATTCTTTCCAACTAACCCTGGCTGTATTTAATGTATCCAAGGGTCCATTGCTGTACAGACCAGGAACATTACGGTTCGCAGTCTTTTGTGTTACGGTGGGAACACAAGCTGCAAAAGCCAGCAGCATCCAGATCAGTCCGCCGTATTTCAATATATTTCTAGTGTTGTCCATTTTCTTTAACGCTTTCATTGTGTTGAGGAAAACTTTCTATTTTGTGGACGAGTCCGTCGGTGAGGGAATCCTCCTGTTCATCGCGAATCAGCTTGCGGCCTGCGGCTATGCTGCCGAAAATGTAGTAGAGGCCGGGCACGATGATCACACCGAACACAGTTCCAAAAAGCATTCCGCCAAGGGCAGAAGTACCAATGGTACGATTGGCAATTGCCCCTGCGCCGTGTGAAACAACAAGTGGAATTAGCCCGGCAACGAAAGCGAAAGAGGTCATCAGGATCGGACGGAAACGAACTCTCGCACCTTCAATTGCAGATTCCAGTATCGACATGCCTTGTGCATTTTTCTGCACCGCAAACTCCACGATCAATACCGCATTTTTACCCAGCAACCCAACAAGCATAATCAATCCCACCTGCGCATAAATGTCATTCGCAAGACCCATCGACTTGATCATGATAAATGAACCGAATACACCTGCAGGCAGGGAGAGTACAACAGCAAGCGGAATGATGAAACTTTCATATTGTGCCGCCAGTACGAGATACACAAAGGCGATTACAATAATGAAAATGTAAATCGCTTCATTTCCACGTCTCACTTCATCATAAGAAAGTGCCGCCCAATCAATATCAAACCCGCGTGGCAAAGTCTTGGCCACCTCTTTTACTGCAGCGATCGCCTCACCTGAGCTGAAGCCCTTAGCGGGAGCACCCCGGATGGCGGCCGTGTTGTACATGTTATAACGATTGATCTCGTTGGCGCCTTGCTTCTTTTTTATTTTCATGAAAGCTGAGAATGGCACCATATCACCATGATCATTTTTAACCCACAGATTCATGATGTCAGTGGGCAACTGCCTGAATTCAGGTGCTGCCTGCACAAACACTTTGAAGAATCGTTGGTACTTGATGAACCCCAGCTCATACGTGCTGCCTACAAAAATGGACAGTGTATTCATGGCATTCCCAATGGAAACGCCCTTCTGCATGGCAAGCTGGTTATCAATCTCTATCTCATACTGGGGATAGTTGGCGCTGAAGAAAGTAAAGAGACCGGTAAGTTCTTTCCGTTCTTCCAGGCGCTCCATGAATTCATTCTTCACCCTTTCGAGATCATCGTATGTGCCGTCAGGGTTCTTGTCAAGAAGTTGGAGTGCAAATCCACCCGCTGCACCAAAGCCAGGAACTGCCGGAGGATCAAAAAATTCAATCGTGGCACCGGGAAGTTCTTTGGCTTTCTCTTCCAACTCATAGATAATCTCCTGAACAGTATGGTGCCGTTCTGACCACGGCTTGAGATTGATCAAACAGGTTCCGGCGTTGGAACCGCGTCCTTCCGTCAACACCTCATAGCCCGCGATGGAAGAGACAGACTGAATGCCATCCACTTTCATGATGATATCCTGCAATTGCCGGGAGACATCATTGGTGCGCTCCAGCGTGGAACCGGGAGGCGTCTGCACGATGGCATAAATCATCCCCTGATCTTCATTGGGTATGAAGCCGGAGGGAAGGCTACTGGCCACCACTATGATACCTGCGCCGAAACCTAACCACAGGGCGACTGTAACCCACCTCCGTCTTGCAATAACCTGCAACAGTTGTACATACCTGCGTGTAAGCCTGTCAAACAGGATGTTGAAACTGTCGATGAAATTCGTAAAGAAGTTTTTCTTTCTGCCATGTCCGTGCGTGTTCTTCAGGATCATCGCACACAAAACCGGTGTGAGTGTAAGCGCCACCAGTCCCGATAGAACAATTGAACTCGCCATGGTGATGGAGAATTGTCT
>DAOMZK010000069.1:0-8973 GCA_035438035.1 Cyclobacteriaceae bacterium
CGCCGATTTCCTTTGTCCGCTGAATAGCCGTAAGGGATGATAAGCCAAACAATCCCAGACAGGCTATGAAAATAGCCAACACTGAAAACAGGCCGAAGACTTTTCCAAATTGCTGATCTGCCTGATACTGCTGATTGTAGTGATCATCCAGGAAGAAATAATTAAACGGGTTGCCGGGAAAATAAGTCTTCCAGTCTGATTCAAATCGATTAATGGATTCCGTTGTGTTCTCTGTTCTAAATTTAATTGAATAATAACCGCCCGGAGAAGCGTTGTAACGGAATACCAGGGGATCGAATGATTTCTTCATGGATTCATGGTGGTAGTTCTTCACCACACCGACGACTCTGAAGGTGTCTCCCCAGAAATAGATATTGTCATCTATGGCCTCATCCAGTTTTGTAAATCCCATCAGCTTTACAGCTGATTCATTCAAAAGTACTTTCTTGTCCTCGTGGGTTGATTCATCACTGAATGCCCGACCCGCTAGAATCTCAAGACCGTAAGATGGAATATAATCTCCATCCATCATGATCACCCTGTATTGATTCGCCTCGTCCTCACGCTGACTAAGTCTTCTGATGCCACCCGCATTCCAGCCAGGCTGGGAGCCGGGTACCGCCGAAGAAGCACACACAGAAACAACCTCCGGAAACTGTAGTACTTCTCGCTTAAATGCCTCGTACTTCTGCGTGTAAGTTGAGTCAACAATATTGGGCGATCGCATAATGACCGTCTGCTCAATGCTTACCCCGAGTTTTTCATTGCGCATGAAGGCAATCTGGTTATACACCGTGAAGGTTCCTACAATCAACGTGATGGAAGCAACGAATTGTGTTACCACCATGCCCTTGCGGAAGAATATTCCCTTGCCACTGTTTTTAAATCTTCCTTTCAGTACCTCGACCGGTTTGTATCCGGATAATACAAATGCCGGATAGATTCCGGAGAGCGCAGCACCCAACACGATCAGCAATGCCATCCACAACCAGAATACCGGATTTTGGAATAGTTCATAGCCAAATGAACGACCCGTAAGTTTGCTGAAAGCCGGTGTAGCCAGTAAAACCGTTGCCACTGCCAATGCAACGGCCAGGCCATTGAGTATCAAAGATTCAAAAAGAAACTGCTGGATGAGTTGCAGCCTGAAACCGCCCATAACTTTTCGAACCCCTACCTCGCGAGCCCGCTCGATGGATTTTGCCGTAGATAAATTGATGTAGTTGATCCAGGCTATTACCAGGATCAGGACTGCCACCACCAATAGAAAGTAAGTTGTGTCGCGATCTCCATTTGCCTTAAACTCTCCGATGAAATTCGAATCAAGATGAATGTCGCTGACCGGCATGAGATGAAAAATCATGTCAGCGTTGTCTCTTTTCAATTCTTCCCCCACTCTTTTCTCCACGAAGGCCGGCAATTTTTTCTCAAGTTCAGCAGCACTTGTATTTTCATTCATGAGAACATACGTGAAAAAGCCGTCCCACATCCATTGGTTCATGGCTGCCTCGTCAGGTTGCCCCCTCAATACCGCATAGGTGGCAAATGATAGCAATGCATCGATCTGCATATGTGTATTCTCCGGGAGGTCTTCAAACACACCGGTAATTTCATAGTCCACCCTAGCATTGTTCTTCATATGCTTCCCCAACACATTCTCATCTCCAAAATACTTTTTAGCCAACGATCGGGAGACGACCATTTTATAGGGTCCTTTTAGCGCAGTGGAATCAAGTCCCTGGAGCAAGGGTTTCTGAAACACTTTGAAAAAATCCTGGCTTGCGTAGTACACTGCATCTTCTTTGAAGTACGTGTCTCCATTGGACAGCACGGCATTACTTTTGGACATGCGGACGTACGTGTTGACTTCAGGAAAATTGGCCTTTAGGTCCGGGCCAATGCCCAGGCAACCTGATGCCCACCGGGTAGAGAGTTCACCTTTGTTGTAGCGATCCTGTTGAACCCTGAAGATTCTTTCCGGGTTTTCCCAAAATTTATCATAGTTCAGTTCGTGCATAACGTATTGGGCAATCAGCATACAGGCCGCAATTCCGATGGCAAGACCAGAAACATTAATTATAGTAAAGGCCTTGTTTTTGGTAACATACCGCCAGATGGAAATGAAATAGTTACTGAGCATACTTTGGGTTTGAATGAAATACTTTGCTTTTAACAAAAGGTTACGATAAACTCAGGATGTTGGTTGCGGTCAAAAAGTTTGAAATGATCGTACTGCTTTCCTTGGGGCATACGTTCAGATAAACAGTGAACTTTACCTATATTTGCCGCCGGCAAGCCGGCACGACCAGCTCCTGCTGAACTCCCCCAGGATCGAAAGGTAGCAAGGGTAGGCGGTTGTAGCGGTGCGATGTTCGGTTTGCCATTTTTTATTCCGGGGCAAATACGGCTACCTTCCGGAATTTACATCCAAAAATCATCATCCTTTCAAAACTGATATGCTCCCTAAAAGCATTAGATTTACATTTTAAATACATGCTATGAAATTCTTTATTGACACCGCTAACCTGAAAGAGATACAGGAAGCGTATGATTTAGGCGTACTGGATGGCGTAACAACAAATCCCTCTCTTATGGCCAAAGAGGGCATTAAAGGTGCAGACAACATCAAAGCCCACTATAAGGCCATTTGCAACATTGTAGATGGAAATGTAAGTGCAGAAGTGATAGCGACTGACTATGAAAATATTCTCAAAGAAGGCAGAGAACTTGCAAAAATTGACTCCAAGATCGTAGTTAAGGCTCCGATGATTAAAGACGGTGTGAAAGCCATCAAGAAATTTACCAGCGAAGGCATCCGCACAAACTGTACGTTGGTATTCTCTGCAGGCCAGGCACTCCTCGCGGCTAAAGCCGGTGCTTCCTACGTCTCCCCTTTCCTCGGACGTCTTGATGATATCTCCCAGGATGGGGTTGAACTCATCGCTCAGATCAGACAGATCTATGACAATTACGGATACAAAACTGAAATTCTGGCGGCCAGCATCCGTCACACTATTCACTTGATCAAATGTGCTGAAATCGGTGCAGACGTGGCTACTTGTCCATTGAAAGTAATAACCGACTTACTGAATCATCCCCTGACTGATGCCGGTCTGGCCAAGTTCCTCGCTGATCACAAAAAGGTAAATGGTTGACCCGAACCCGACTGCGCAGAGACTGCTTCGGCGGGCGAAGCCCTGAACCCAGAACCCTGAACCCAAAATCCGGAACTATTACCCATGTTTTCTTCCGATCCCGTAGTCCGAGTTAAAGATGCCAGTATTTTCCAGGACAATCAGGCCGTCCTGAATAGTTTGAATTTTGAGATCCAGAAAGGCGACTTTGTTTTTCTGGTGGGCAGAACGGGCTCAGGCAAGTCTTCCTTGCTGAAAACTTTATACGCCGATCTTCCCTTGCGTCTGGGTGATATTGATGTCGCCGGATTTAATATCCGGGGAATTAAGGCAAGAGAAATCCCTCTCCTGAGAAGAAAAATAGGAATCATCTTTCAGGACTTCCAACTTTTTCCGGATCGCTCCGTCAGTGAGAATCTGACATTCGTGATGAAAGCAACCGGATGGAAGGACAGTGTGAAAATGAAAAGCCGGCTTGTCGATGTATTGATGCAGGTCGGACTTGGCTCAGTGGAAAAGAAGATGCCGCATCAACTTTCCGGTGGTGAACAACAACGTGTAGTGATTGCAAGAGCACTACTCAATGAACCCAGCATCCTTATTGCAGATGAACCGACAGGTAATCTTGACCCGGAAGTGTCGGCAGGAATTATGAAAGTATTCCAGCAGATCAATCGCAGCGGTACCGCTATACTCATGGCCACCCACAGTTATGGATTGATCAAGAAATTTCCGAATCGGGTTTTAAAATGTGAGGATGGAAAAATCCTCGACTCCAACAAGGACCCTATCGAGCTGAAGAGCGAGGAGGATTTCTGAACACTTCCCTCTAAATAGATGAGGCTTCCTGTTTTTCCCTTTTTGATTCCTCCAGCTTTTGAATTTGCTGGTTCAACAAATCAATACGCACCAGCATATTCAACACCAAAGCATCCTTCACGCGATCTGAAGGTTGCCTTTTCATTTCTTCCGCCAGCACGCTGTACATGGCTTCCAGTTTCTGGATATCCTGGGTAAAAGAATCATCTGCAAATGGCCCTTCGCTTGAAATGAGAGCAACTTTTTCGGTGATCTGGGAAGAATAGAATAATTCTACATCATTGAATTCCTGCTGTGATACCTGCCTGTTCATGGGCATGTCGCTTGGTCGGCTGACAAAGAGGTAAACTGAAAGTCCAAGCAATAAAAAAGCAGCTGCGCGCCAAAACGTCAACGAATCCAATAAGAATGTATTTTTTCTTTCGAAAAGGGAAGCAGCAATCCGGTTCCAGATTCCAGGTTGTGGAATCCGGTCATCCATTTGCTCCCGGTTCTCTCGCAGGAATTTTTCAAGTTTGTCATTCATAGCTTACCTCCTTCCAGGATTTCCCGGAGTTTCTTTTTCGATCTGTTAAATTGGGACTTAGAAGTTGATTCTGAAATACCCATTATTTCGGCAATTTCACTGTGGTCATACCCTTCCAGGAGATACAGGGACAATACAGACCGATACCCGTCGGGCAGACTATCAATGGCCTTTCTAACTTTTTGAATGGAATAAGGAAATTCCTGCTGGTCCCAGGTCGTTTCATCCGCCACGTCAAAATTTTCGTCATCCGTAAGCCTCTCCATCTTCCTCATTTTGAGGATGTTGATGGCTTTATTGATTACAATCCGCTTCAGCCAGGATCCAAAGGAAGCCTCGCCACGGTATAGATTGAGGTTCCGAAAAGCACTGATAAATGCCTCCTGAAGGACATCCTCTGCCTCTTCCTGGTTATTGACAATCCGGTATCCTACGTTGTACATGCTCCTGGAATAGAGCCTGTACACCTGATAGTGGGCTTCACGATCTCCCTGACGGCATCGTTCAATCAGATCTCCATGAATTTGCCCTGGCGCTGTGTCCAAGCTCTTAGTTTAATTACTGAAGGACATTTCCCAATCAGGAAGGTTGCATCATTTCATACTGGCCAGACTGGCGAGGTTGTCCTTTGCCGGTACGAAATCCGGGGCCGCAGCAAGGGCCTCTTCAAAGAATTTCTTCGCATTTACCTTATCTGCCTGGTCCTTATATACCATGCCTTTCAAATTCAATAAGGCAACTTTCATGGTATACTCTTTAGGCTTCTTATCCTTGTCATTAAAGGTGACTTTCAGTGTCGTTGCCTCCGGCTTGGCCAACAAGAAATCAGCATTCGTGATACATTCCGGGTAACGCTTGAGATCATATTGCAAAAAAGCCATTTTATACAAGGCTGTATTATCATTGGTTATGAGGAATAAGCTCTCGTAGTTTTGAAGAGAACGGTCCTTAATGTTAAGGCTCTCATACCCTATTGCCGAAAGCTCCAATGCGCCAACGTTTTTGGGATTTCTGGCCAGCAAATCCTGGCAGACCAGCACAGCAGAGGTGTTGTTCTGATGTTCATAATAGTAGTAAGCCAGCGCAAAAATAAGCGAGTCATTTCCCGGATATTCAATAATCAAATCATACAAGGCATCTTTTGCAACCTCCAGATCATTCCACCGCGATGCAACGCCATATTTCTTTGCGAAATGTGTGGTTACGATGTCGGTCACGCTCTCGGTGGTTTTTTGTTCAGCAGGTTTTACCTGGGTTGTCTGGGGTTGTGTTGTAACCGGTTTTGGTTTTTGACTCCATGCGGTCGATACCATCACACCACTTACAATCAATACAAAAATTACTTTTCTCATTCTTTTTACGGTTTTAGTTCAGCTTTCAATATTCCTCTTTTACGGGTCAATTCATTTAATAGGGCTAGTGCTTCCTCTCTGTCATTCCGAATCTCTCCTTCCAGAATGGATTCCTTAATCTGGTCCTTCAATTCACCAATTATCGGGCCAGGAGGCAAATTATACAACCGTATGATTTCATCACCGGTTACAGGAGGCTGGAAATTTCTGACCCTGTCCTTTTCCTCCACCTCCTTCATCTTAATCTCAACCCTTTCAAAGTTTTTCAAATATTTATTGACCTTTTCGGAATTCTTGGACGTAATGTCTGCACGACACAATTTCATCAGGGACTCGGTATCGTCTCCCGCCTCATACAGCAATCTTCGTACGGCAGAATCCGTTACTTCATATGCCAGCACGATGGGACGCAGGTGAAGACGAACCAGTTTCTGCACAAACAGCATCTTCTCATTGAGCGGAAGTTTGAAGCGTTTAAATATTTTCGGAACCATACGCGCGCCCTTGTCTTCGTGTCCATGAAAAGTCCAGCCGTGACCGGGTTCAAATCTTTTTGTCAAAGGTTTTGCGATATCGTGTAAAATAGCGGCCCATCGCAACCAAAGATCGTCTGACATTTTTGAGACATTGTCCAATACTTGCAAGGTGTGGTAGAAATTATCTTTGTGAGCCTTATTGTCCATGTACTCGACACCTTGTAAAGCTACCAACTCCGGAAAAAATTGCTTCAACAGTCCGCTGTGGAACAGCAATTTAAATCCATAGGAAGGTACCGCCGACAATATGATTTTATTTGTCTCCTCTATGATTCGCTCAATAGAAACAATTTTAAGTCTTTCACCATTGGTGATTATGGATTGGAATGTATCGGGATCAATGTCAAATCCCAATTGAGACGCAAATCGTATCGCCCGCATCATACGCAAGGGATCATCGGAGAACGTTATATCAGGATCCAAAGGTGTCTTAATCATCTTTTGTTTCAGATGCGAAACACCGTCGAAGGGATCAATAAGATCACCAAAGTTATCCGGGTTGAGGCTGATGGCCATCACATTGATGGTAAAATCACGTCGCTTCTGGTCGTCTTCGAGGGTACCGTCTTCGACTATAGGCTTGCGTGAATCTTGTCTATAGGATTCCTTTCTGGCCCCTACAAATTCAAGCTCATAGTCATCGTGCCTGATCATGGCCGTACCAAAGTTTCTGAAAACCGTCACAGGCAGGTTACCCAATCGCTTTCCCACCTGCTCTGCCCATTCAATACCGCTTCCAACACACACAAAGTCAATATCCTTGTTTTGGCGCTTGAGTATCAGGTCGCGTACGTAACCCCCGACCACATAAGCTTCAACGCCTTGTTCCTCAGCTACTTGCGAGACAACTTTAAATACCGGATTAGCAGACAACTCCCCAGAAAAATTCATGATAAACACTTGCCTTTTCAGCGCAAAGGTAGTTTTTATCAGGTGGCGATAAAAGTCTGAAATTACTTATGGTTAAATGTCGGACAAGGGATCAATTTTTCCCTCCTTTTAGCATGGGTATTCATGTCGATTGCAAACTTATATTTCAAAGCAAGTTCATGCGTCCCGCCTGATATTGATCCCAATTCTGAAACTGTAAAATCGTAACTGTACATTACTTCAAACTTTTGCATTTGAAATCCAAGGATGACCACCACTGCATCCTGGCTGATATTGTCTTTCACATTTTGCTTTATCGGAATACCCCGATACCACAAACCCAATACAATCGGATCATAGAGAAAATAGGCTCCCAGGTCCAGTTGATCAAAATTACCCTGCGTTTTGTATACAAAAGACGGAGATAAAACGGCCGTATGCTGCTTGTGAAACGGGCCACGGGAAAGTGGGATTCGCACGCCGCCATGTATGGTTGTCTTAATCGGAAGCGGCGCCTCCTGGTTTAACAGCGAGCGATTAGGTTGATTAATATGGCTGGAAGCGAACCCAAGCCAAAATGTTTTATTGTAGGCAAGCATACCAGCATTAAAATCAAAATAGTGCGACATCCCCAGGTTATACAATGCCGGATCATCGCTGGGTATTTGACCTTTGGAATCGAATTGAAGCTGATCACCAAAAATCAATTTGTTCAGGTCGATGGAGCGGAATGCATAGCCAAAGTTTAGTCCTGATGCGATCACCCATTTGTTCGCCACCGTTACCCTGTAGGAATAAAGAAAATTAAATTGAGTTGACTTCATGCCGGCAGTCCCGGCCTGATCTGAAGTCATCAGAAATCCGACGCCGCTGTTATAATCATGCAGGTTGTAGTCATAGGAAATGGCTGTGGTCACATATCCCTTGGCAATATTGGGCCATTGATTCCGGTAGTTGGCAATGAATCGGTGATCCGACGTAGTGCCGGTGAAAGCAGGATTTAAATATAATGGGGCAGCATAATACTGGGAAAATTCAGGATCCTGAGAAAATCCCAAAATAGAAATACCAACACACAATAATGTAAACAAAGATCTCATCTTATCAGGTTAACATCTCCGGTTCTTACAATACGCTGCCCATCCACATACTCAGCCGTTAGTTTATACACATACACATCCTGTTCGCACAGTCTTCCCTGGAAGTATCCATCCCATCCAATCTGGGGATCGCGTGACTCAAAAAGGAGTTGGCCCCATCGGTTAAAAATGAGCATTTCAAATTGTGTTACGCCCCGCATAACAGGCAAGAAAATATCATTTTTACCATCACTCATTCCGCCGCCAGGATTTCCTGATGAGGACCCCGACAAGTTGGGTGAGAATGCATTTGGCACAAGCATTTCACCACCCTTCTGCACCCTGACCGCATTCTTTACCGTAGCCGTATCTCTGCAATTATGATCGCTGATGGCGATCATTGAAATGGTAAATGACCCCTCATTCTCATAGATGTGCTGTGGTTCAGGCAAATCAGAAAAACCACCATCACCAAAATCCCATTCATATCGATTAGCATCGAAGGTGTTATTCTTTGTGTACAAAATTCCGCTAGGGATGTAGATGAGTTTCGGCTTGGTGTCAAAGTTGGCATCCGGTGTAGCAAAGACTTCAATTATCATTTGCTTCGTTGTAGTCACTACCTGCCCGGTCACATTGGATGCCGACAGGCTAACC
>DAOMZK010000070.1:0-8671 GCA_035438035.1 Cyclobacteriaceae bacterium
ATTTTCACAGATAACGTTTAACCGGTTGCCGGATAATTCCACAACCCGAAAAACCGAAGGCCGGATTCTTTTCAATGGGTATCAGGAGTTGGTCAAAGTCTGGCAATCGCTATCCATTTATCCCAACCTGAAACGCTTCCTTAGTGCCTATTTCTTTTACAACATGGGCGTGCAGACGGTAATGTACCTCGCGGCATCGTTCGGTTCCAAAGAACTCAAACTGGAAGACGCCAAACTCATTGTTACCGTGCTGATCATTCAACTGGTGGCTTCTGTGGGAGCGCATTTGTTCGCCCGCATATCTGCCCGGCGTGGAAACAAAGCCGCATTGATGATCATGATCGCGATTTGGATTGTGATCTGTCTGCTGGCCTATTTCACCACCAATGAGTTTGAATTTTATGGCATTGCGACACTTGTGGGGATGGTGATGGGAGGTATTCAATCCCTTTCACGCGCAACCTATTCCAAACTGATTCCGGCCAACTCCGTCGATCATGCGTCCTACTTCAGCTTCTTTGATGTGACCTTCAACCTCTCCATAGTATTCGGCACGTTTTCCTACGGCCTCATCGAGCATCTGTCCGGCAGCATGCGGAACAGCACGCTGGCGCTGATGGCGTTCTTTATTGTGGGGATGTTGTTGCTGGCAAGGGTGACTGTTTCGAATAAAGGGGCTTCAGCAGAATCAATATAATCGCTGCAGGGTTCAGTCAAATCAAAAATTACAGATCAGCAATAAACAATCAGAAATCATCCTGCAATCCTGAAGTCGCAATCACGCAGCCTGATTCAGTACAACAAATGTTTCACCGTCATTCCATTATTAATCAACTGCTTCAGTGAATCTATCCCGATTTTCAGGTGCAGATCCACAAAACTGGTAGTAACGACCTTATCGCTGGCTTCCGTCTTGACACCGTCGGGAATCATGGGTTGGTCTGATACCAGTAGGATAGCGCCTGCCGGAATTTCATTGTAGAAAGCAGTGGAGAAGATGGTTGCCGTTTCCATGTCGATGGCCATGGCTCTTATCTTGATGAGATATTCTTTGAAGTGTTCATCCCATTCCCACACCCGGCGGTTGGTGGTGTACACCGTTCCGGTCCAGTAGTCCTGGTTGTAATCGCGGATGGTAGTGGAGATCGCTTTCTGCAGGGCGAAGGCCGGAAGGGCGGGTACCTCAGGCGGGAAGTAGTCATTGGAAGTTCCCTCTCCGCGGATGGCGGCGATGGGCAGAATAAAATCGCCGAGGTCATTTTTCTTCTTCAGTCCGCCGCATTTGCCCAGGAACAAGCAGCCTTTTGGCTTGACGGCTGAGAGGCAATCCATGATCGTGGCCGCGTTCGGACTTCCCATACCAAAATTGATGATCGTAATACCGCCGGCTGTAGCGCTGCGCATGGCTTTATCCTGTCCGTGGACCTCTACATTATTCCATTCGGCAAACTTCTTGACGTAATTGTCAAAATTGGTGAGGAGAATGTACTCACCAAAGGCATCCAGTGGCAGGCCGGTATACCGTGGCAGCCAGTTTTCTACAATTTGTTCTTTCGTTTTCATTTCTATTACTTTCGTTTAATGACACCCCTCAATCTTCCCTCACAAGACTTTAAAATTAAGAAGTCTGACGGCAAGGTGTGGATTTTTGACGGAGTGCGCAAAAAATTTGTGGTCCTGACACCGGAAGAGTGGGTAAGACAGCATTTTATTTACTATTTGATAGACGAACAGCACTATCCGCGGTCCCTTTTCCGCATTGAAGGGAGTCTGCATTACAACCAGATGCAGAAGCGTTCCGACATTTTGATTTATGACCGGGGTGGTAAACCCTGGATGCTGATCGAGTGCAAATCACCCTCCATCAAGCTGACCCAAAAAGCATTCAACCAGGTAGCCATCTACAACATGACAGTGGGGGCAAAGTACATTGGCGTGACCAACGGGTTGGTGCATTATTGTTATTTGGCTCCTCAGCCCGGAGGGGAGGGGAAGTTTTTGGATGACTTTCCTGAGTTTGCGTAGGCAATATGTGACAAAAGGGGATTCGAGAGTCTCATAATCATTTTGGAGGCCATGGCCTGGAGAATTATCTTGAATTCCAATAAGGATAGATAAGCCATAAATGGCGGCAATCTTATCATGAAAATTACTTATTACGATCCTGGCTTAACACAATTCCTTGAAGGATTACATAAATCACCAACCGTTGATATTAGTCTAGAACTTAAGAAAAGAGGACCTCAAGCCTTACTAGAGGTAACCGACATAATTAATCCTCATATCCGAAAATCAAATAGCGAGCGGTATAGTTGGTTCAGCAATTTGGGACTCATTGAAGGTCATCTGGCTAAAGGTGGCAAGCTATGCATTCAAGTATTTGCAAGGCGGAGAAATTACGATTCGAAAGGGAAATATTGAACTTGTCCTAAAGTTGGCAAAGAAAAGGAAGTCGAGTTTAAGCTGTCTGGAGAAATCAGTTCTGAATCCATCCCTGAGATTGTTGATAAGCTAGGACAATTTGTTCGTGATGACCAAGAACGGATTTTAGCAAACGAAGAAGACTTTGCCCATGACGATTTGAAAAAGAAAAGGTATAGAGCCAGGTATGATGGGGAAAATAAAATTTGGGTTGCGATTCAGCTTACTGACTGGGAACGAAATACCAAGAGAATACGAAGAGAGACGCGCAACTGATAAGACTGCCGCCAAAACTTTGTATACGTCATAGTGGTGGTGCGCGGCATAATAAAATATATAACTTCGTTGAGGCGTTCGGTTGTGGGGATCGGCGCGGCAGTCGGGATTTGCCAACCTTTCCGGCTTTAGCAAGCCCTCCTGAACCCCTCTACGCCGTATACACTAGACCGATGGCAGCCATGTTAAAATAGATTTGGGTTAACCGACAGATGAAAAAAATAATTACCGACTCCATAATAATAGTTGTCAGTGTGACACTAGCTTTTCTCGCAGAAAACTTAAGGGAATATTTGAATGAAAGAAGCTATGAAAAGGAAATAATTAAGGACATTAAGGACGACATTGTAGGCGACTCGATTCAATTCAGCGGATTTGCTAATGACATTAAAAGAGAATTGCCGATACTAGACAGCGTTATTAATGCACTCGATAAGGCAAAATTTCGTCCGGGTGACACATTGGACTTTATTTACTTAACACCCAGATATGTATTGTTTCCAAGAACTGGCGGCTACAGTGATCTTAAATCAAACTATGGGACAAATCTCATCCAAACAAAAAAGCTCAGAAGAGCAATTAGTGGTTATTACGAGCTAAGGGACTACACGCTATTAAATTGGACCAAAATGCATCAGGAAAATCAAACTTTTATCGACCAATTCCTTAGGGAGAAGTATGACCAACTTGAAGACAGCTATGGACTAATTAGGTCAACATCCAAGAAATCTGATTTCAAAAATATTTGTTTAACAAGAAGAAATGACCTAGCTGGACAACTAGTTGAATTCCAAACACAGTTGAAGAAAGCTCGACAAGTAATAAAAGAAATTGACCGTGAGTAGGGACACGGCTGCCAACAAAATGTTTGTGCACTACGACCCAGAATCCCCAAACATATAATACAGTGTCACAGCCACAATGATTCCTCCGATCACCGCAAATGCAATCTTCGTCCAGCTCCATGGACGCTCACCCTGTACCTCACCGGTTCTCGCATTGACAAGAAATCTGAACAACTTGCCTTTGTAATTATACGCGCTGATGTAGGCAGGTAACAAAATGTGTTTGAATGTAATGTCGGAATAGCGGGTATCCATCGAATTGATTCTTTGTTCATCGCCGCCGATGTCGTGGTGAATCAGTCCCACAATCTCATCTTTCATTATTTCCTTTGCCATCTCAAACCCTTGTTTCATATCGACCTGGTATTTCTCGGTGATGTATCCGCTCAGGTATTTTTCATCAAAGGGTACGAGGTTTTGCAAATCCCAGGGCTCAAGTTGATGCACATATTGTGTGGGAACGGATTGGGAGGCACAAGCCAGCACATCATCAAAGAAATGACTTACCGTACCATTCGTGCTGTGCCAACGGGTGTGCCGTACTTCCCGCGTCCTGGTTACTGACTTTCCATTTTCAGTAGTGGAATACGTTTCAGTGACGTAATAGTATTGGCCACGCTCGCCTGTATAAACTGTAACGGTTCCACTGTCATAGGTCCAGAAGGGAAGGTAGACTCCTTTAAAATGATCAAAGTTAAGTACTGCCTTCATCAGGGCGTCGGGGGCAAACCACAATGACTTCACCCAGGACTTGAATTGTTCTTTGCCCTGGTTGGGATCGAGTTTGAATGGAAGGAGCGACTTCGGCCGGACCATTTGCTCCGACTTCGCATTCTTCTCAATCAGTGGTGTACTGCAATACGGACAAAAGGTGGATTCAATCTTGGGATCTACTGATGAAGTCGCGCCGCAATTCTTGCAATTGACGGCGTGGATCGTAATCTGGTCGGCTGTGTCTGCCGCTTTAGTAAGAAATTCGTTGAAGTCGAGTTCTTCAATCGCTTCTTTTGAGACAGGAATTTCATTGGAGGCACCGCAATATTCACAGGTCAGGTGTGTCGTGCCTGGCTTGTATTTGAGTTCAGCCCCACAGCTGGTGCATTTGAACGAACCGCTGTCCTTGATCTTGACTTCCGCTGACTCCATTTCTATCCAGGGATCGGAGGCGGAGTACTTCCGAATATGGCATTGAGTTCCGGGACCTGGCCTGCCGCAATCCATGCGGCCATGCCTTGTTTCCAAACCAATGTTTCTTTGGTGAGTTGTTTTTGAATCGCCATTTGCTGCAAGGAATTCAAATCATAAGGGCCTGACTGCTGCCCGTTGACGGCCACAAAGAATGTAATCTGGGGAATGGGAGGAGGCCCACCCGGAGTTGGCGGAGGATTTTGTCCAGGCTGACTCGAAGCAAACATATTGCCCATCTGGTTGGCCATTGCGAAGCCCATACCCATGCCGATGCCGGCGCCAGCTGTGCCGCCAGGATTGGCTGCAGCTACTTCTATGGCCTTGGCTGCCTTCATTTGAGCCAGCTTACCCAGATCAATTTTATTCAGACGACTGAGTTCAAATATTTCTTTCTTGATTTCTTCCGGCATCGAGACGTTCTCGATGAAAAACTTCGGAAGGGTAAGTCCATAGGCCACGAATTCCGGTTCCATGATACCGCGAACGAGCTCGGAAACTTCATTGGTTTTTCCGGCAAATCCCTCTACTGGAATGTTGGCTTCACCAATGGCATCTGTAAAACGCGTCACGATCAGGCTTTGGAGTTGGCCATTGATTTTTTCACTCGTGAAATTTCCGTCTGTACCCACAACTTCCTTGATGAATACACCAGCATCCTTGACGCGCAGCACATAGGTCCCGAAAGCCCGGATTTCCAGCATACCAAAACGGTCATCGGACAGGGTAATGGGATTTTTTGTACCCCATTTCTGATCGGTAATGTTGCGTGTGCTGACAAAATATACTTCCGCCTTGAAGGGACTGTTGAATCCATATTTCCAGCCGTTCAGTGTGGTCATGATCGGCATGTTTTGCGTACTCAGCGTATACATTCCAGGCTGGAATACGTCAGCCAGCTTGCCTTCATTGATAAATACTGCAACCTGTCCTTCACGTACGGTAAGTTTGGCGCCGGTCTTTATTTCGTTGCCGTACCGTTCGAAGCGATACACAAGCGTATTGTTGGAGTCATCGATCCATTCGATGATGTCAATTAATTCACCTTTTAGTTTGTCAAATAAGCCCATGGAATTTAAAAGTTTGATGGTGGTGTGGGAGTGAAATTAAAACTAAAAAGAGAAAGGACAAAAAATTTAACCGCCGAGACGCAAAGGCGCAGAGGATTGTATTCCTCCGCGTCTCAGCGCTCTGCGGTTAATGTATTAGATAATTTTACTGTGCGACATTCCCTTCCATCACCTTATGATGAAAGATGTACGATATACCTAACAAACTTATAAGAATGAACAACGGTGCCCATTCACCAATCGGCGCACCTATAGCAATATGAGAATAGACTGCTCCAATCAGATCGAACGCCAATCCGGCGTAAGCCCATTCTTTGAGCCTGCGAAAGCCGGGAATGAGAATAACAGCAATGCCCACCAGTTTGGCTACTCCCAGGAAGGGTACCAGGTAGGCGGGGTATCCTAATTTATCATGTACAAGGTCTAAGGATTCTTTGGACGACATGGCATTAAAGACGGATCCCAGGCCAAGGCCAAAGGAGATTAATATGGTGACTATCCTATAAATGATTTTTGTTCTTTTCATCTGGTTTTATTTATGGTTATAAGATAAGAATTCAATGGCGCAATTCCGGTTCGGGTTGCTTGCTTTGAATTTCGTCCGACAAAACTTCAGCGTAAAATCCCCAATTCTCCATGAGTTTGATTATTGAATCAACTGCAATTGTGGTATTCGTAGATTTTACACGAAGGATCCTGTCACAGTCATCAAGATCGAAATTGACCTCGCAGTTGGTAACAGCCAATTGTATCTGGAGGATCAGCAGGTCTGCCAGATGACGTTCAGTAACATTGGTTTTAAAAATTTCAATCATGGCTGAACAGCAATAAAAGTTGGACTAGTGTATTGAAGTGAGGGAAGCTTCCAGCTTATCCAGTGATTGATTCCATCCTGCGTTGGTCATCTCCGTCATTACACCTTCTGGTATACCGACATGGCGCAGTGTAATTTTTGTTTTTCCGCCAAGGTCTTCGAATGTGATGGTCACCTGTAATTCCTTCGGCCAATTATCCCCCGGCATCCCAATGTCGGCTGCTGAGAGAACGTTGCCATCCTTATCAGAAAAATTATCGGTGCAGGCAATTTTCTTCATCGGAACGATTTCTGTATAAGTTCCGGTGCTCCAGTACTCCTGTCCGTCCGGACCGCGCATGGAGTGTAGATATTTACCACCCACTCGAAAATCAATTTTGCTGAATGGGCTGGTAAAATCTCTGGGTCCCCACCATTTCTTCAGGTGTTCCGGTTCTGTCCAGGCTTTCCATACCATTTTTACTGGCGCTTTGAAAATGCGTGTGATGACAATTTCGCGCACAGCGGATTGGCTATCGGTTTCGTTTTTTCCTGACATGACTTTTGTTTTTAGGTTTTGCTTGTAATTCGTTTAAATAACTATCCAGACGATCAAAGCGACTATTCCACAGGGCCTTGTATTGTTCCACCCAATCAGAAACCTCGTGAAGCTTTTCAAGCCTGGCTTCGCAGAACCGCTCGCGCCCCTGTTGCTTCATCATGATCAATCCGCATTCGGTGAGGATTTTGATGTGCTTGTAGACGGCTGTACGGCTTACTTCAAAACGTTCTGTAACCGTATTGACATTCAATGACTTGTGCGCGATCAGGTTGATGATTTCCCTGCGCGTGGGGTCGGCAATCGCTTGAAATACGTCTCTTCTCATGTAATTATGTAACCTTTAGGTTGCTCAAATATATATGAAACCTTTTGGTTGCCAAATATATTGCCCGATTTTTTTTTCAATGTGGAGTGTCTAAATTGAGTATCCGACGGGACAGATTCCACTACATGCCAACTCACGATATCTCCGCTAGTGAAAACATTGCCCATAAGCCATGGGTGAAAGTTTCACACTGGACCATCACCATCAGTTTTTTCTTTTTGGTATTTACAGGAGGTGAGATGATCATGGTACATCCCCGGTTTTATTGGGGCGAAGCGGGAAATGATCTGACGCCGGCACTTTTTGAATTGCCTGTAAGTCGCAACTACCAACATGGAGGATGGGATAAGGTTACACCGTTTTCAGAGGAAGCGGGCGCCCCGGTGAGTGCCAGTCGAACCTATAACATATTTAATAAAAATGGCTGGGGACGAAGCCTGCATTTTTTAGCCGGGTGGTTTCTCGTGATCCCGGGTCTGCTGTATTTCACCATTGGTATTTTCACCGGGTATTTCCGCAAGCATCTCTTCCCCAGACCAAATGAATTTTCCTGGCGATTATTTTGGAGCGATATCATCCATCATCTGCGCATGCAGATTCCACCGGCATCGAATGGCCCCCAGTATGGTCTTTTACAAAAATGCAGCTATAGTATTGTTATTTTCTTGCTCGTACCCATCATGGTGATGACGGGCATGGCTATGTCACCAGCCATAACAGCTGCTTATCCCTTTTTATTGAAAATATTTTTTGGGGCACAATCTGCACGAACGATCCACCTATTTGCCTCGGCTGCGCTCCTGTTATTTTTGATTGTACACATGGTGATGCTGATCAAATCGGGATTCAAAAAACAAATGCGGGCAATGACCATCAACAAATAGTATGCGAAAACAACCCATCATTACCAGGCGCAAAGCCATCATCACGGGATTGACCTCCCTGGGTGGGCTGCTCGTAGCCGGATGCTCAAAGCCCTTGCCGCCAACCTATGGCAACATTCTGCGCATGGGGGATGCGCTCACCTATATGGCCCATCGTGCCTTGTTGCCGGGGCAGTCGCTTGCAAAAGAATATGCCCATCGTGACATCTCCTCATTTCCGGCAACCGGCACAACCGACCCCGGAGATCCTGCCAGTCCCTATGTGAATGAGGAATATGCCCGACTCCATCACGATGCATTTGTCAATTGG
>DAOMZK010000071.1:0-8613 GCA_035438035.1 Cyclobacteriaceae bacterium
TTCCTTGTCTCTTTCTGGACTCTTCCCAAGCATTACATTCGGAAAAGGAACCTTGTCGATGCCCACAGACGAAAGGGGAAAGTGATAGGCATCCAGCGCAATCCCGTACTTGGCGCACATTTCTTTCTTGTCGAGTGAATCCTGCAAGTCCCACCCTGTTCCCGGAATAAATTTCGGTGCACCTCCATCGATGTTGAATACGCCATGACGGGCTTTGAACTCCAGGTCTTTCACTGTCACCCCGCCGGACTGGCATCCGACTTTCATCAGCACCTTCTTCTTTTCCTGGATAGTATTTTTCGCATGACTTAATTCCGTGAAACCTGAAGATCCAATGGTAACCGCGGCCAGCGAACCGGTACCCAACGTGTTGATGAAGTTTCTCCTTTTCATTTTCAGCTGTTTTTTCAACCTTGTCTTTTCAGCAACAGATAAGTCCATATCGCCCCGGCCATGTCAACGAGGCCAAAGAACATAAGCTCCGGTGGTGCCCAGGTGAGTATGACAAAAATGAGAAACCAAATGAATATGGTGATCCTGGCATACACTGACAACATCATGAACAGCGCATTGTTGGTTGGCGCCATGAAAACATAATACAGTCCAATTACAAATACGACCGCTCCCAGTACATGAATCCACACCTCTTTTGTTTCTTCAATCTGCACCGCAGCCAGCACGAAATTGGGTGCGACCGTTAGTAAGATACCCGTGAGCAAAAGATAAAATCCAAAATAATACAGTGACTTTGAAGCAGGTGTCATAAGACTGGGTTTGGTGACTGGCAAGTGAATGTAGTGATTTTCATTTCACCATCCATGACAACCTATTTTGCGAGCGCAATAAAAAAGCGGTCCTCCGACCGCTTCTTACCTTAAACCTATAACCACAAAAAAATTTTAATCCTGTTCAGCGACCTTCAATGTCTTATAGTACGGTGTCGCACCTTTTTTAGCAGGTTTACCCTTGCGTGCAGAAGCAGTCGTGGTGTGACCTTTTGAACTGCTGTACGTAGGGCAAGAATGATTCATGCAGGAAACCAGCATGGCCAACAAAATAACCAACCCAACTCGCGCTTTCATGACTTGTTTTGTTATATGCCTATTAATCCTGTTGGGCCATAGAAGGTAAATAGTCAGTAAGTTTGTACCGCAAATCATCAAATTCAGTGCATAAAGCAGGTTTTGTAAGCATTGTGGGCAAACCCAACGTCGGGAAATCGACGCTGATGAACCGCCTGGTGGGGGAAAATCTCTCCATTATATCCCACAAGGCACAAACGACCCGGCACCGCATTATGGGCATCCTGAATGGCGACGATTTTCAGGTCGTGTACAGCGATACCCCTGGCATTCTTGAACCCAAGTATGCCCTGCATGAAGCCATGATGAATTATGTAAAGGTGTCTCTTGAAGATGCTGATGCCGTTCTGCTTGTGGTAGAATATGGGGAACGTTTTGATGAGTCTATCTACAATCGCTTCAAATCATTAACTGCTCCGGTGTTGCTCTTGATCAACAAGGTGGATAAGGCGCCTAAAGCGGAAAGACAAAGTGTTATTGATTATTGGAAAACGCATCTCGCTGCAAAAGAGATCATCCCGGTGTCGGCCCTTACCGGGGAGAATGTTGAAAAAGTTTTTCCTGCCTTGCTCAATTTGTTACCTGAGCATCCTGCCTATTTCCCCAAAGATGATTTCACCAATCGCAGTGAACGCTTTTTTGCTTCAGAAATGATACGGGAAAAGATTTTTCAGAACTACAACCAGGAAATTCCCTATAGCACTGAAGTGGGCATTGAAGACTTTAAAGATGAGGAGAGTATTATCCGCATTCGTGCTACGATTTTTGTCGAGCGTGATTCACAAAAAGGAATCCTGATCGGCAAGGCGGGAAGCTCGCTGAAAAAAGTGGGGACAGAAGCCCGCCAGGATATGGAAAAATTCTTCGGTAAAAAGATATTTCTTGAAACGAGGGTGAAGGTGGCTGCGGATTGGAGGAAACAGAAGGACAAACTTCGAAACTTCGGCTATCTTGAATAAATCAAAATGAAAGTGGAGTCTCATTCGTAAATCGTCATGGCCAATATCGTAGCAATTGTAGGAAGACCAAACGTTGGCAAATCAACTTTCTTCAACCGCCTGGTTGAAAAACGGGAAGCTATCATGGACAACATGCCGGGTGTGACGCGTGACCGCCATTACGGGTATGCACAATGGAATGGAACCTACTTCACTGTGATTGATACAGGCGGATACGTAACCGGTTCGGACGACAAGTTTGAATCAGAAATCCGGAAACAAGTAGAAATGGCCATTGAAGAATCGGAAGCGGTTATTTTTATGGTGGACTGCCGTGAGGGGCTGACCGGTTACGACAAGGACTTCGCCAACATCATCAGGAAGTCAAAAAAACCCGTCTTTATTGCTGCCAATAAAGCCGATACACCGGATAAGTCTCCGCTGGCAGCAGAATTTTACGGTCTCGGACTGGGAGAAATTTACCCGATATCCGCGGAAAATGGCGGGGGCACTGGCGAATTGCTGGACGATTTGTTAAAGGTTTTTCCCGCCACGGGAGTAGAAGATCCCAATGCCGGCATTCCTAAAATTGCGATCCTGGGAAGGCCCAACGTGGGCAAATCCTCCTTTCTCAACATTCTACTCGGCAAAGAGAGAAGCATTGTTACCGATGTAGCGGGCACTACACGCGACGCCATTCATTCACGGTATAAAATGTTTGGGAATGATTTCATTCTGATCGACACGGCCGGTATCCGGAAGCGAAGCAAAGTGCATGAAGATGTAGAGTTCTATTCCGTACTGCGGTCGCTACGGGCATTGGAAGAATGCGACGTCTGCATTGTGGTGATTGATGCCCAACGGGGCATGGAATCACAGGATGTAAACATCATATCCCTGGCTGAAAAGCAGGGTAAAGGGATCGTGCTCATGGTGAATAAATGGGACCTCATTGAAAAGGACAGCAAGACGGCAGAAAAGATCCGCAAAGAGATGCTGGATAATCTTCAACCTATTGACTACCTCCCGATCATTTTCGCTTCTGTTCTTGAAAAACAGCGCATTTTCCAGGTCATTGAAAAGGCAGTTGAGGTCTACGGGAACAAAATTAAGCGCATCCCGACCTCGGCGTTGAATGACGCCTTGTTGCCCGAGATTATTCATTATCCGCCACCGGCCATTAAAGGAAAACACATCCAGATCAAATACATCACACAGGTCAATACCCCGGTGCCATCGTTTGCATTCTTCTGTAACCTGCCTCAGTACATTCAGGAGTCATACCAACGGTTCCTGGAGAACCGACTTCGGGAAAACTTTGACTTTACAGGGGTGCCGGTACGATTGTTTTTCAGAAAGAAATAATTGATAACGGCTATGGGCTGTTAGGGTCATAATTCAGTATGATTTGAGCATTCTCGTACTTTTTTTTGCGTCGATGCCTTAAAATCAGCCTTAAATCTTATATTTGCGCCTGAATTTTAAAAACCTGTAAACTATGAAAAAAGTAATCGGACTTATGATGGTTGCTGTCTTTGCGTTGACTTTCGTTGCCTGTGGTAACAAAGCTGCTGAAAAGGCAAAAGCAATTGCTGATTCTACACGAGTTGCTGACTCTGTAGCTGCAGTTGTGGCTGCTGCTGAAGCAAAGGCAAAGGCTGCTGCTGACTCTGTTGCTGCTGCTGCGAAAGCTCAAGCTGCTGCTGATTCAATCGCTGCTCTTGCAACCAAGAAAAAGAAGTAATCTCTCACGAGATTTCCCCGGGGAAGGCTTTAGTTACTAAAGCCTTTTTTTATTTATATGGATTCCAATGCTGTTCATAACCTGTTAGCGCAACACCTTCCCGCAGCTGCATTGCCGTATTGCTTCCAGTTGTGGGCAGATCGTCCATTTGATTTCAAACTTCGAAAGAGAAGACTCTCCAAAGTTGGTGATTTCACTTGTCACCAGGGCCGGGTTCCCCGCATTACCATCAACCGCGACAGCCATCCTTTTCTTTTTCTTGTTACTTATGTGCATGAGGTGGCCCATCTCGTCGTCCACGAAGAATGTGGCTGGAGAGTGGAGGCCCATGGCCGCGAGTGGAGAGAAACTTTCAGGCAATTGATGGAGCCGCTGTTAAATGAATCGGTTTTTCCTCCAGCGCTGTTAACGGTTTTGAAGAAACACATGATTGACCCCAAAGCATCCAGTTTTTCGGATACTGAATTGACCCTGGCGCTTCGTCAGCATGATCACTCCAACCGGGCTATCCTGCTACTATCCGACCTTCCCGAAGGCAGTACGTTTAGCTTTCACGGAAAATGGTTTAAGAAAGGAACCCTTCGGCGAACGCGCGTGGTCTGTCGCGAATTAAAAACGAAAAGAAACTATCTCGTTCCGGCAGACGCTGAAATAGACAGTGCGGCGCCGACGCTGTTCTGAAATTATTTTTGACTGGAGATTGCCTTTCTTACTGATCCAAATTCCAACAGGAGTCTTTCAGCTTCCTGCATACTCACATGCAGTTCTTCCATAATCATCCGCGAACCGCGTTCGACCAGTTTTTTATTGGTGAGTTGCATATCCACCATCTTGTTTCCCTTGACCCTGCCTAACTGCACCATCACGGCAGTAGATATCATATTCAACGCCAGTTTCTGAGCTGTTCCCGCTTTCATCCGTGTCGAGCCTGTCACAAATTCTGGGCCGACGACAATTTCGATGGGATGATCAACTTGTTTCGCCAATTCACTTCCAGAATTGCAGGTCACACAAGCCGTAACAATGTGATGGGCTCTTGCATCTTTAACTCCGCCGATCACATACGGTGTACGTCCAGATGCGGCTATTCCAATGAGCACGTCCTGCGGGTTGATTGAAAATTGCTTCAGATCTTTCCACGCCTGTGCAGGATCATCTTCGGCATTTTCTACCGCTTTACGAATAGCTTCGTCACCTCCTGCAATAATTCCAATTACTTTACCAGAGGGCATTCCATAAGTAGGCGGAATCTCGGATGCGTCCACAATCCCCAATCTTCCGCTTGTTCCTGCACCAATATAAAAAAGTCTCCCGCCAGCCTTCATTTTTTCAACAATGATGTTGACCAGTGTCTCAATTTTTGTAATCACTTTTTCAACAGCCAGCGGCACCGATTTATCTTCCCGGTTAATACCCGTGAGTAAATCATGAAGCGACATCTTTTCAAGATGATCGTAATGAGAAGAAGATTCCGTTGTGCTCAAAAAATCCGGTTTAGTCTTAGGTACTAATAATTTCCAACGGTCAGCCATGAGGAATATTCCCGCTGGCATAACCCAAAATTCAGAATTCTACCAATAATATTCAATGTTCAGCTTACGTCTTTTTGATGGTATAAAGTCAGGCCGGCGATTGGAGTCTCCAGTATATTCTTTACAGCCACGCCTTTATCATGGGCAACCTGGCGCAATATGTCACTATAATAAAACGCTATTGATCCCACAAAATGCACTTTTAAATTCCCCGAACCTTCATAAGGTAATACGTTGTTTTCATAAAATTCCGTAAAGCTGTTATATACCAGTGTATAGCAATACGGTTCTTTGAGATGATGAAAAATGAATTTTGAAAATGTGGCCAGGAAGGTGCTGGGTTTTTCTCCCTGGTAGATTTTCTCCAGAAACTCTTCGCGGGAAAGCGGGAATCGCTGCTTGAATTGTGCTGCAAGCGGTTCGGGCATTTTCTTCCTGAGGTAGTCAAATAATAACTTTCTGCCCAGGGTGGCGCCTGACCCCTCATCTGCCAGTATCCAACCGAGATTGGCAACCTGTCCTATAATCTTTTTTCCATCGTACAGGCAAGAATTAGAACCCGTACCCAATATGCAGGCGATGCCCGGCTCTTCTCCGCAAAGGGCCCGCGCCGCAGCCAATAAATCCCATTCAATTTCGACGGTGCATGAACGGAAATATCCCAGAAACAAAGTCCGGATTATGCTTTGGTTTTTCTCAGAGGATACTCCGGTCCCATAAAAAAATATTTTTGTTACCGGTTCTGTTGCCAGTGGAACAATGAATTCTTCAATTATTTTTTTCAGGTGATCAATGGGTTGATAGTAGGGATTGAATCCCGGGCTGGCCGCCTGGCTGATGGAACTGTCTTTTTTCAGCAACCGCCAGTCAATTTTAGAGCTTCCGCTATCCGCAATTATGATCATGATCCCTTGTTTAGGGTCTCCAACTTACCAATTATTTTAAACCTGCTAAATACTTCCTCTGTGTGAGGGGCGTCTTTCAGTTCATCAGTGAGATCTTGCCCTGCCCAATGTTCATAGTGTTTCCCCTCCCGCCACAATCTTGATGCAGAAACATTGTAAACAAAGCCATTGAATGCAATCCACACCTCAGGTTTGTCCTGACCGTTGCGCAGGGCTAGTTGGGTCCGGGTTATTTCAGGAAGTGGATCGTTCATGGTGTCGGCCATTGGCATAAAGGGAGACAAAGAAAGCGGGAAACTTCTTTATCTTAACGTCCTTAATTCAAACCTATGAAACTTTTTAGCATCATTTGCATCGCTCTTTCTATTCTCTTTGCTTCTTGTTCAGAAAAAAAACCGGTCGACCGGATGACGGACGAACAGTTGAAGGCGTATGCCGATGAGTTGTCTCATCGATACATCCTTACCGATGGTCATGTCGATCTGCCTTACCGGCTGAGAATAAAAAATTTTCGCGTTGAGCGCCAATACATGGGAATACCCATTCAGACCAACGATGGTGATTTTGATTTTGAACGTGCCAAAAAAGGAGGCCTGGATGCCCCCTTTATGTCCGTTTATATTCCATCCTCGAATCAACAGTTTCCAGACAAGGGAAAATCGCTCGCCGACTCATTGATCAATATGGTGAAGGGAATCGCGGAAAATATCCCGGACAAATTTGCGTTGGCCAACAGTGTCGCAGACGTGGAAAAAAATTTCAAAGCAGGAAAAATTTCATTGCCCATGGGAATGGAGAACGGTGCACCGATTGGAGATGACCTTGCCAACATTCAGTATTTCTATGACCGCGGTATTCGCTACATCACCCTGACGCACGGCAAAGACAATCAGATATGTGACTCCTCTTATGATACCACCCACACCTGGCATGGTCTCAGTCCCTTTGGTCTGAAGGTGTTGAAAGAGATGAACCGCGTGGGAATTATGGTGGATATCTCACACGTTGATGACAGCACTTTCTACCAGGTCGTCCGTAACACTTCAGTTCCCGTAATCGCTTCTCATTCCTCTTGCCGGTATTTCACACCTTCCTTTAAGCGCAACATGAGCGATGACATGATTCTGAAACTTGGAAAAAACGGAGGTGTAATTCAAATCAATTTTGGATCAACCTTCCTTGATTCTGCAGTGTCAAAACAAAACGACAAAAACAGGAAGAAACTGCAGGCTCTCCTGGAAGAGAAAAAATTAAAGGCTACTGATTCACTGGCGAAGCCTGTTTTGGAACAATTTAAAAAAGACAATCCATCGTTATATGCCGATGTGGAAACAGTTGCCAATCATATTGATCACGTGGTGAAACTGATTGGCATCGATCATGTAGGAATCGGTTCGGATTTTGATGGCGTGGGTGATAGCCTGCCCACAGGACTGAAAGATGTGTCACAGTACCCGAACCTCATTTATGCTTTACTCAAAAAAGGATATACAGAATCAGACATTGAAAAAATATGCTCTGGAAATGTTTTCCGTGTCTGGAAAGCAGTGGAGGCCGCGAAAGAAAAGAAAAGTTAGTTTATCTCAATAGATATTCAATCAACAAAAAGGCTCTGGAAATTTCCAGAGCCCTTTTTATTTATCACTTTCCTTCTGCGTTAGTCGTCTGAGCCATCATTCTTGGAAACGACTGTTCTGGTTGCCCCGCCGGCGGTAATCGTGAATGTATTATCACAGGTGCCGCTGCCAAAATCTATCGTAACGATCTTGTTCGTATCATAGGTGATCACGAGTACGCCTTTTACTGGTTTGAATACCTTGTTGCTGATGGCACATGATCTGCTGTATTCCAGTGGTGTGGTAATTTTTATCGTGTACACTTTCCCGTGACGATTGGTGCCCGCAGCAGCATTGTCTGCGCCTGCAGTCTGACTAAAAATTACCTTGTCATCCGTTACATTGGCTGCGCGAACCCATTGACGGGTGAGGTGAATTGTACGAGATGAAGTGGAATTATCAGGCCAGGTAAGGTTGTGAGTGGCCACTATATTAAAAGTTAACGGAGATGCAATCGTGCTTACATTCGTTACGGTACGAATGTCATTGTCGCTGAACTTCACGCCGTTAATGCTGTAACCGGTAAATGTAATGGTGTGACTTGCGCCGGCATTGAACCACCTGCCACCGGTCCAGTTGATTGTAATTTTACCTTTGCGGACATTTCCTTTTGAATCTGTACAGCCTGTTGTCCCAAAGTCAATAACCACGGTACCACTGAGATTGTTGGCGCCAGGTGTTCTGGTGATCACAATGCCTGCACACTTGCAACGGTCATCTTCAAAACTTCCGCCTTCTGTTCTGCCAGATGCATCGGTAATATTCAATTGATTGGTAACCATGTCATCGACTTCCG
>DAOMZK010000072.1:0-8539 GCA_035438035.1 Cyclobacteriaceae bacterium
CATAAAGAAAAAATGCCACGATAGCACCCAGCACAACCAAAATAATTATGGTTCTCTTTTTCATGATTTTTGATTTGTTAAGAATAGAAAGGTAGCGATAGTTTCGCTCAAACCAGTCTTACGGCAGGCAGGTTTAAGTGAACTTACTAATATTAACTTATTACCTCCTGTTTTTCTATTATGCTTCCATCCAATTCAATCCCAAAGCCCGGCTTTGAAGGAAGCTGGATGATGGCGTTGCTGGTCAATAAAGGGTTTTTCTGGAAGTGCAGTTTGTGCGGCACATGCACAATCAGGTATTCAAGCAAAGGACAAACATCCGGCGACTGGCTCGCCACCACATGCAGAGCTGCATGAATATTGTGACCGTGGGGAAATACCTTGGCACCATAGGCAGAAGCCAGGTGACAAATTTTTACCAATTCACTCACCCCGCCGCACCACTCCGGGTCTGCCTGGATAATTTGAATCGTCCCTTCTTTCAAAAAATTCTGGGCTTCCCAACGGTTATATACATGTTCACCGGTAGCCAGTGGTATCGTTGTATTTTTCTTAAGTTGAATAAACGCTTCTGTGCGGTCAGCCGGGAAAGCTTCTTCAATCCAGTAAGGTCTGTATTTTTCTACGGCGGCACACCAGGCTGTAGCAAAGGGAACATCCCAGCTCATGAAAGCATCAAACATCAATTGCGCATCATCACCGAGCGAAGTTCTCAGCTCTTCCACAAGTTCAATGGCTCGCTTCAGTCCGGCCTGCCCATCGCCAGGGCCTGTGGCCATAAACCATTTCTGCTGTTGAAATCCCTGATCATATAATTGCTTTGCCTTGGGGCCAGCCTTTCCTTTCTCCACAGAAAATCCAAGACAGCTTCCGTAAGCACGCACTTCTTTCCTTGTCGCCCCGCCCAACAATTGGTACACAGGTGCGTTGAGCCGCTTGCCGCGAATATCCCAAAGGGCATTATCCACCATACTCATCGCCATCATATAGTGCCCGGCGCGGGAATGACGGTTGTTGCGATACATCTGGTCCCACAGTCTCTCGACATCCATCGCATTCTTGCCGATCAAAAATGGTTTCAGTTGTTTGACTATGGCTGTGGTTGATTCAGCTTCGAATGCTCCGTAAAGTCCCTCGAGTCCGCCACGGGTCCTAATCCTGAGATAATCCTGGGTGATAGGACCGGAAGTTTCAGCAGCGGGATTGTCTTTGTAAGGAGCCGGCCGGAGATCCGGATAAATATGAATGGGCTGTGATTGGTATTGTTTATTTAGTCCCGGAATATTTTTGAATGTGCCTGTGAGCCGAAGAACATCGACTGCGTCAATAATTGTATCGGCTTCAGCCGCTGATTCCGTCAATGCCGCTCCGGCGGAAATGGGCAGCAAAGGAAGCACTGATGCCTGGGCGAGTTTTGTAATGAAACTTCTCCGTGTAGTCATATCTATGAATTGAAAGAAAATATATGAAAAAGCAGGGATATGAGCCAGCCGGAGAGTTTGAACGGTTTGGTTAATCAAGGGTGAAGGGTTTACCTTGGATAAAATCAAAACCGATGCGTTCATTAACCCTCCTCCTGCTTTTACTGTCACTTTCCGCCTTCTCCCAGAATCTCCGTTCCGGTGGAAAGCTGAAACCTGAACAGGCAATCATGGATATACAGCACTATACGATCGACCTGGATGTTGATCCGGATAAAAAATATATCAAGGGTTCCACTGTAATCGATTTTTTGCTGACTCAACCCACATCGGTTCTCCTCTTTGACTTCTGGCACGGTCTCACAGTGAAAAAAGTCATCATCAACGGCAAGGAAAATACTTTTTCCCATGGTGAGGATGATCTGATCAGGATTAATAAGGAGCTTCCCAAAGGCAAGGTGGCTGTTAAAATTGAGTATGAAGGAACGCCCGGCATTGCCACAAGACCACCGTGGACAGGAGGATTTCAGTGGGATAAAGACAGCAATGGAAATCATTGGGTAGCCCTCACCTGCCAGGCGGAAGGCGGGAAAATATTTTTCCCCTGCAAAGATCACCCCAGCGATGAGCCGGATGAAGGTGCGGACCTCATCCTTACAGTACCCAAAGGGCTGGTTGCCGCAGGTCCAGGAATGATGATAAAGCAATCTGGCAGCAAGAACAAAACTACCTTTCACTGGAAAACAAAATATCCCATCAGTAACTATTGCCTTGTCTTCAACATCGGGAAGTACAAAAAAGTGAGCCGGAATTATACGACGGTTTTGGGGACCAATGTACCCATGGATTTTTATGTATTGGAAGAACACGAATCACTTGCCCTGCATGAACTGGACCTGATGGCGGAAGCCTGCCGGATCCTTGAAAAATATTACGGTGAATATCCCTGGGCAAAAGAAAAAATCGGGTTGTGCGAAACGCCTCACCTGGGAATGGAGCATCAATCTCTGATTGCCTATGGAAACAAATTCCGGTATACGAAAGACGGGAATGAAGATTTTGACTGGTTGCTCGTGCATGAAGTCGGACATGAATGGTGGGCCAACAAAGTGACCAACTCAGATTGGGCACACATGTGGATACAAGAAGGCATCTGCAGTTTCAGCGATGCACTTCACCTTCGGGAAGTGGGAGGCGATAAGGAATATCAGCAATGGATGCAGCGGACGGCACGCAATGTGCAGAACAAGCTTCCCATCGTTCAGGGTGATGAAATTGATTCTGACCAAACCTATCATGGAGACATCTATGGAAAGGCTGCTTTTTTCATGCATACCTTGCGTTACATCATGGGAGACGAAATATTTTTTTCTACACTGAAAAAACTGGCGACAGATCCAAAGTACACCTACATCCACACCGTCACCACCGAGGATGTACAGAAACTTTTCAGCGAAGCGGCCGGCAGAGACCTCAAACCACTCTTCGATTTATTTTTGAGAACAACGTCGAAGCTCGAAATTTCCCTTCGCCAGACAGATGTGAACAAATACAGCATTCAGTTGCTCAACCTGGATTTTGAAATCCCTATCGAAGTGCAGACCAGTTCCGGAAAGGAAAAAATCACGCTAAGCAAAACACCGGTGATGGTGAACAGTTTATCCTTCCCATTGCTGGACCCGGATATCTACTATTTGAAAAAAATTATTGCAGAATAATTAAACTTCGATCAGCAGGATAATCGCTTCATTGGAGAGCGCTTCAAATTCAATTTTGCCGGTGTTGCCGAGGAGCAGTCCGTTCCCGGATTCCAGAAGGCGGTTTTGAACTTCAAAAGCACCTTCGATGACAAAGATGAAAGTCTTGTTTGACGGTTTTTTGCATGAAAAAGTCCCCTCCTGTCTCCCATCATATCTGCCAATATGAAATTGAAGTTCGGAAAATAGTGGGGTCAACCGGTTTTGATATTCAGTAAAGTTGATCTCAGTCCGTGTATTTTCCAATGGATGTTTCTTACTAAACTGAATATGCAAATAACTCACAGTGTCCCCGGGAAATGGATTTGACAGTTCATAGGGTGTGTTTCCCTGAACATGGAAAATGCAGCATTCACACGCTTCAACACTTCCCTGAAATGCACCAGCCGAATACCCGACACAACCAACCAGGGGAAGCAACATTACACTTGTTTCTTCTTTTGCTATGAATGTCCAAGAGCCCCCTCCAGCCAGTGTTTCTTCATTGAAGGCAAGAAGGTCGCCGACCGGTTTACGGTTTTCATTATAGTAGTTCCCAAAATTAAAAGTATGCCGACTCCTGAAAGTTCCGGCTTCGGTATGACCGCGATGCTCCGCCAGGTAAATTGTTGCCGGTGATGGTATGGTGGTATCTGCGCTCACAGGGTATTTTTTAGGCACTCACCACAATGGTATGTTCCAAAGTAAATCCATTGGCGACCGATCCTGTTACCGTCGACAACTCCCCGGTAACCCCGTCGGAAAAAACATTGTCCGACGCGTTGGCAGTGTAACCCGTCATCCCCTTTGTATATCCGTTGGCGGAGGATGCATTCACAAGGTTTACAGCGCTTCCTGTTCCTTCCGGAAATGCGATTTGCGTCACCAGCAAAGAAGTTCCTGAGGCGCTATATATGTGCACATGAATATGCGTTGCCCTGCCTGAATACCAACCGGGGAAAATGGAAGTAAATCCAACCATTCCAGAACTGTTAGTCGTCTGCCTGCCACGAAGGAAGTGAACGGCCGTATAGTTGACACTCTGCATTCCTGAACCACCATATTCCGAGTAGTATCCATCTTTATCGCAATGCCAGATATCCACGATAGCGCCGGCAAGTGCCGCGCAACTGTTGTTTTTATTCTGAATGGTAATTTTAATGGCCAATGGAATTCCAGTACGGTCCGAAACAATATTGGCCATCACCAGGTTGGCCGGCGTGATGGTCGGAAATGGGCCAGCCGTTTCAGTCGGAGAAACGGTACAAGTTCCCGAACTCGAACTCGAGGAGCTGGAAGTCGAAGAAGCCGATGGTGACGGATCATCCGATTTTGTGCAGGCTACCAGTAAAGGCATCAGGAGTCCCGTGCCCAATGTTTTCAGAAATTCTTTGCGTTCCATTTGACTTTTCTTATTTAACTCAAATGAACGAAAAGGTGGTGGGTTGGGATTAATGCAAGGAACGGTGTGAAGATAGATTTGGAATTTGTGGAGATGGAAACAAGGCTATTAGCTGTTGGTGTTAGCTGTTAGCTTTTGACCTTTGGCTATTCCATTACGAAAATCCGCACATCCGGTACGTGGAGATTGAAGTAGCCGTAGCCACCCTGAACATTGGTTGGATAGTTCAACGGCTCGCTGGCGAAGCCAGCCAGGTTGTAGCGGTTGTCATTGCGAAGCGAGAGATACTTAAAGTATTCCGGGCTGATATTGGACATAAAGACCGCTACGGTATCGCCCTTGGAATATTTCTGAAAAAAGACCTTAAACTCTTCATTGTATTCTTTTCCGTTGAAGTCATCGTCTTTAACCAGGTGAATGAAAAGCCGCGGGTTGAGCAATGAGTTGACATTCTGCTTCCTGGAAAATTTCTGAACATTCACCATGTAATAATTTTTCTCCGGCGGATCAGTTAATGCATACTTTACCTGGGCCAGCGAATCATAGCCGGTTTGGTACAGACTAGCGTCCACACTGTTGAAAGGCACCTGGCGGGGAGCCACCGTGGTGGAAGTCACTTCTCCGAAGGCCGGGCTCTTTACTTGCAGGGTATACGACTTGCCGAATGAAAGGGGAATATTTGAACCCGCATAGGCGCCGCTTCCTACAAAACCCAGGTTATATATTTTTCCATCATGTTCAAGGGTAACGACAGCATCATTAATGACAATTTCATTAATCAATTCAGTGACGTCTGAACCTCGTCCGGCATCCAGTGCGCCAATGCTTTTGGTGAGGAAAACACTCACAGACTGATTGGGTAAAATTTGTGAAGACACAACGATCTGTGTCTGAAGTTTGGGTATATCATTTACAGGAATCGGATCCGGAACACAATTCATCACCAGTAAGCTGATGCTGACAATGATGAGTACTGGTTTTGGCGCCTTCCGATTCATATTTCTAAAAAGTAAATCCATAACTCACAAAGGGCATAAACCCGAATAAACCCGGTTGAACATATTTAAACGTGCCATCACCATTGGGTTGAATCATTATTCCAATCGGTGTAGCACGGTTGTATACATTGTAGACTCCCGCAAACCATTCTCCCTGGAATTTTTTAAAATGCATCGGTTTGAATTTTAGTCCCAGGTCAAGCCGGTGTGTATCCGCAAGCCGGACGGAATTGATTGGTGCATACACGGGCACAAGGTTCACACCTGCCAGCGTCGCAGTGGGAACAGCATACTGACCAATGACTGGTGTAAACCGGGAGCCAGAAATAAATTCCCACACGGCAGAAAAGGACCACCGCTTTGCAAACTTATAGTTCGCCACCACCGCGGCATTGTGCCTGCGATCGTAGCGCGCATAATACCACTGACCGTTGTTGATCTCTGCAAATTGGCGTTCAGACCATGAGAGAGTATAACTGATCCAGCCCGTAAGTTTTCCGGATTCCTTTTTTATCAGCACTTCCACACCATACGCCCGGCCATCTCCCTGGATCAATGCCGATTCAAATTTTGTATTCAAAAAAAGATTGGTTCCCTCCCGGTATCCAATCAGGTTGTCCATGGTTTTATAATATCCTTCAACACTCACAAACACATTGGATGACGGCAGGGTATGCTGAAAGGCAAGTGAATATTGATTGGATCGCTGGGGCTGAATGGAATCCGTGACGGGATACCAGATGTCGGTGGGAAAAGCTACAGCTGCGCTTGAAACACGATGCAGATATTGTGTCATGCGGGAGTAACTCGCCTTCAACGTTGTCCGCTCATTGATTGCATATCGTAAAGCAAGTCGTGGCTCGGGATTGACATAGGTTTTATTGGCAACCCAGCCTGAGGAAATACGCATGCCGGCACTCCAGCGCCACCGGCTTTTCCAATTGCCATCCAATTGCGCAAACGTGCTTGCCTCCCATGCCGACTGAGGCTGCGTGGAACTACTCTCCAAGAGATTCGACAATTGACCCGAGGTATCAATCACATTGGGACTCACCTGGTGTTTAACAATATCCACACCCGACTTAAAAAAAAGTCCGCCCAATGAATCGGTTGACAAAATCCATTTCCCTCCAAAATCATCAATGTTGGAACTGGTGTACAAGCGATTGTCCTGAAAAGTATTTTGAATAGTGTACTTAAAAATAGAATGATAAGCCATCAGGTTTGAATTCCACTTATTGTTGATGGTTTTCCGCCACCTCAGCGTTTGAGATGCGTTGCCAATATTGAAACTGCTGTTGCATTTCGGGATGCGTTGCTGGTATTCGCCCCGGGAATAAAGTTTAGAATGTCATCACCGGCATAATGTGTCAACTCAACCTGATCATTTTTCGTAGGCCTGAAAATCATCTTGGCGTTCAGGTCGTAGAAATGATAGGGAAGTTCCTGTTTGGCCAGCCGCACCACCTGGTCCACGTAGCTTCTGCGTCCCGCCAGCGAGATACTCAGTTTATCTTTGACCAGCGGTTGCTCAATCATCAGCCGCGAAGCCAGCAGGCCGATATTTCCTTTCACCTGTGTGCGTTCAGGAAGTGCCGTCCTGGTCTGCACATCAAGAATCGACGAGAGCCTTCCGCCGTACTCGGCTGGGAATGCACCGTTCATGGACTCAACACTTGATAAAACATCGGGATTGAATACAGAGAGAAAACCAAAGAGGTGACCGGTATTATAAACAGGCGCGCCATCCAGCAGTACCAGGTTCTGATCGGCAGCACCGCCACGCACAAATAAATCCGTACTACCCTGCACACCTTTGGTGACACCCGGAAGCAGTTGTATTATCTTCATCAGATCCGCTTCGCCGCCCAGGACGGGAATGGAATTGATTTCTTTTTCGCTGAGCGTGACAGAACTCATTCTTGTGGTCTGTAGTTGATCCGATTGTCGAAAACGTGATGAGGAGACCACCACTTCATCGAGTTCTTCCGTCTTTACCTCAAGCCGAAAAACAATCAGGGTATCACCCTTAATATCCATCTTCTGAACCAACTTCTTGTATCCCGTGTAAGTAATCTCAAGCGAAGTCTTTCCTGGGTTTACCCGGATTATAAAATCTCCGTTGGTATCAGAAGAGACTCCTTTTGATGAATTCTGGATACGAACATTGGCTGACTGCAAAGGCTGTTCTGAAAGGCCAAGAATATGACCCTTTAACTGGGCTTCCTGGGCCCATAATGAAAATGGGGTGAGTAATAGAATGCAGAGGAATCTGAACATGGCCGAAAGCGAAGTTTGAAGTTCGGGGTTATTTAGGTTTCTCGCAAAGGCGCTAAGAACGCCAAGTGACAGCAAAGTTTAGACGTCCTGGCTAATCTTAAGATATCGGATATTCCATTCAGATTCAAAGCTTTACGTGCTTTGCGCCTTTGCGAGAAAAATGAATACATAAAGCTTTGAGCGAAAAAGAATTTATCTTTATGAAAACTACAACCATGGAATTGAATAAAGAATTAAAGGAAGAAATTGGCAAGACATTGACCGACCTGTTGAAAGAAATCGGCAACAACCGTCAACAATTGTTTAATAAGGTGATGGGTTTTCATACCGAGCTTCACCGTGAACTGTCCAAAAATAAAATTGATGACAATCGTCAGAAAGAAATTCGAATCGAAGTAAGCCGGATAATAAAAATGGCACACCAGCAATTGCCTCATTTGAAATTTAAGGTGCCCCAGACGACAGCGGCGGTTGCAACACCCCGGCCGGAACCAAAACCGAAGCCAGAAGTTAAACCGAAACCAGAACCGAAAGCAAAGGAAGAACCCAAAGCGAAGCCAGCTGCCAAACCAAAACCAGCTCCAAAAGCGAAGCCGGTTGCTAAGAAAAAGAAATAACCAACGAGAGAATCCATCTTTTAAATTGGGGCCATCCCCATTTTCAAATTTTCAAATCATTACATGTTTGTTATTAACCTCAACT
>DAOMZK010000073.1:0-8532 GCA_035438035.1 Cyclobacteriaceae bacterium
ATCAATGGCTTTGAAAGCATCGCGGGGCAAATCAATGTGGAACTGAAGAAGCCGCAGGAAAGCGATAAGATTTATGTCAATGGGTACATCAATAATTCGGGCAGAACGGAAACGAACCTGATTTATACTGCCCAGGCGGGCAAGAGATGGGCCACCACCTTTCTGCTTCATGGAAGTGCCAGGCCATTGGAAATGGATCAGAACAATGACTCCTTTCTCGATTTTCCAAAAGGGCGGCAAATCAATCTTGTTAACCGTTGGGTGTACAATTCTGGCAATGGATGGCTGGGTCAGTTTGCTATTAAATATTTGAAAGATGAAAAGCAGGGTGGTCAAACGGGCTACAATCCTGAGAAGGATAAATTTACAACCAACCGGTATGGACTTGAAATTAATACAGACCGGCTTGAGTTTACCGGCAAGTTGGGATTTCAGTTTGCTGACAAACCTTACAAAAGTTTCGGACTACAACTCAATGGCGTTCAGCACCGGCACAGGAGTTATTACGGATTCAACATCCATGATGCAGATGAACAATCGGTGTATGCCAATTTTATTTATCAATCCATTATCGGATCCACATCACACAAATTCAAGGCAGGCATAAGCTTCTTGTATGACAATTATGCGGAAACACTTTCAAGGTCTGCAGTCCCGAGTGCGTATTTCGATTTTGGTCGTACTGAAATTGTTCCGGGGGCTTTTATCGAATATAGTTATGATGATCTGAAGAAATTTTCCGTGATCGCAGGGCTTCGCATAGACCAGCATAATCTGTTTGGGACTTACATTGTTCCGAGGGTCCATGCGAAATATAACTTTACCGAGACAACGGTTTTACGGGCTTCTGCAGGCAGGGGCTGGCGCGTGGCCAATATAATTACGGAGAATACAGGCTTTCTTGCCACATCACGTCAATTGGTACTAACTAATCTGCAAAGCAACAAGGCTTACGGCTTCAGACCGGATGATGCATGGAACTATGGCATGAACTTCACACAGGAATTCACCCTCGACTATCGACCGGGATCTATCACACTGGATTATTTCTTTACGGATTTTAAGAATCAGGCAGTGATGGATTTCGATCGCGACACACAACAAATGAATTTCTTTGGACTTCAGGGGAAATCATTTTCACAAAGTATTCAGGCTCAGGTTGACTACCAGGTAGCCAGGAGATTTGATGTAAGGGTGGCGTATCGGTGGCTTGATGTTGAAACTGACTATCTCAATGGAAGATTGCTGAGGCCACTGGTTCCCCGGGACAGGGCATTTATCAACCTGGCCTATAAGACAAAAAACTTATGGGCTTTTGATTACACGGTTCAGCGGATAGGCGAGCAGCGGATTCCGGGTACGGCTACCAATCCGGCAGCCTATCAGCTTGTATCATTTTCGGAACCCTATATCATGATGAATACACAAGTCGGAAAGGACCTGGGATCCAGATGGAGTGTGTATGTAGGGGTAGAAAATATCACCGATTTTAAACTGGCGAATCCGATTGTGGCAGCCAATGATCCATTCGGCCCGTATTTCGATAGTTCAATGGTGTGGGGACCTGTGTTTGGTAGAATGTGGTATGGGGGATTTAGGTATAGGGTGAAGTAATTTGGAGATGAGAAGATTTGAAGATGTTGAAGTAAGAAGATGAGAAGATTGGAAATGAGTCAGAAGCCGATGAGGACGAAGGGAGCCCAGTAGTAGGGGGTGATGTATTTGCCTCCCTTGAGCATATTCACTTTCGCTTGTTGAAGGGCTAAGCGAAAGTCAGGGGAAGGTTGTTTGAGGAGATTGGAATAAAAATCGGTCATCAGGATGGAAGTAGATTCATCGGCCACGCTCCAGTATGAGACCATAATATTTTTTGATCCGGCATAGACAAGCGCTCGGGAAAGGCCGATCACACCCTCGCCTTTTGAAAACTTACCCAGTCCTGTCTGGCAAGCGGATAGAACGGTAAGTTCGGAGTTGAGTTTGAGATTGAAGATTTCACCGGAAAAAATATTCCCATCTTCATTGTCAGTGGCCTGCAAAAAGATACGGGACAATTCAGGGGACGCCTCATCCACTACGCCATGAGTGGCGAAGTGGAGATATCGGTAATTCATTGTCTGCCCCGATTTGACCAGTGCTTCATTGGCCTCCATCCCGCTGGCGACGAGTGCATTGGACGGAAAGAGTTTGGCAATGTTTTCGATCTCCTGTTTTGTGCCGGGCAGATCCACCAGGTTGTCCTTTTCTGGAAAAGTTATAGGAGCACATAGAAAAATTGACTGGAGTTGCTTCCCTTCTGTATTTTTTGATTTCTGAAGAATCAATCCGGCTGAAAACTCATAGCTGATCCCATACTTGTTGATCAGGTAGGGTAGAGACTGAAAAGACATTTCTTCACTCACAGTTTCAGTAGACAGTGCCTCAAACGGAAGTGTGCTCAGGCGTCCGGCAGGGATGATGACTAATTCCTTAGCACCCGAGGGAACTCCCCGTAGCAACAGTTTTGAAAGAGCATTGTTAGATTCGCGATACGATGCATATACAGTGTAATACAAACTATTGTTAAACCCTTTCACCAAACGGTCAAAGTCATCGGGCAGCTTTGAACTGTATAGCCTGAACCTGGACCGGGTAATGATAAATGAGTAGAGACGTTTGGAATTTTCCGCAATAAAATAACTTACCAATGCTGTATTATCGTCCAGTATTTTTTGCAACGCAGCGATGGATGGTGCAGCAGGATTGAATTTAAGATTGTAGTAATCGGGATAATCTTTTTCCAATTTCCTGGTAAAGCTTTCGTACTGACGGTTGACAGCAAAGAGATCTTCCCTGAGCTTTCGTTCTTCGACTGCCTCTGGTTTTGCGATAACTTTTGTGACAGGAGCGAAATAGTGGATTTTAAAGTTTTCTCATCGTCGAGGAGCTGGGCAGGTATTCCGGCAAAGGACTTAGCTTCTGAATCTGCAATGGATTCCTGAAGAACCGCTGATTTGCTTTTTTCCGCAAAGTAGAATGATGACTCCTGATAAGGTCGTGCCTCCAGGGTCATCTCACTCATGGCCTGGGCTATTCGAACACCATCTTCATACACTTCGTTGGCTGAGGCACCCAGTTCAATCTTGTCATTTTCATCGGTACTGTGATACCGGATTTCATCAATGAGTGAATCACAGGTCTGTAGGCAGAAAAGTGCCCATTTTAATTCTTCAAACTTCAATGTCTTTCCAAAATGCCGGGCTTCAAGCGTAAGCGCCTTTTGTCTCAAGGTATACAGCAGCACTTTTCCATTGTAGAAATCCTTTGCTGACGGATTAAACCGGGCCTCCTTACTGTTGAACACCGGAGCATTAGCAATCAGTGCATCCTGGAAATTTCCCAGCGCTGCATCATACTGGTTGTCGCCAAGGTTAAGCATTCCAATCTGGTTTAAAATATAGGCAATGTCAGGATGTTTGGCTCCATAGAATTTCCGATCGATGGCCAACGCCCTGTCAAAATATCCCAGTGCAGAGGTTTTGTTTCCCATTTGGGAATACGTCAGACCGAGATTGAACAAGGCCAGAGCCTGGTTGGGATGCCCATCGGGATATATTTTTTTCCAGATCGACTCTGCTGCCTCAAGATTGGTGATGGCATCGCCGTAGAGTTTCATTCCGCGATAAGCGAAACCAATATTGGTATTGGCAATGGCAATTTTTGGATGCTCGTCACCGTGAATCCGGCTGTATACTTCCAGCGCCTTTTCATAATATTCAAGGCCTTGTTCCGGATCACGTTGCCCGTATATCAGACCCAGATCGTTATAGGATGCTGCGACCTCTTCACTGTCTTCACCCTTCAGTCCACGACGGATATCCAACGCGATGTTGCCGTTTTCTTCTGCTTGATTCAGTTTACCGGTAGTGAGATAGACCTGGCTCAGATAAGCAAGGCAGGTTGCCGCTTCGAGTGATCGTTCATTGTGCGCTTCACGAAAAGAGTTCAATGCGCTTTGAAGCGACTCCAACGCTAAATCATTGCGGGCTTTATTGAGGTAGAGGAACCCAAGGTTGGTTTTTGTTATAGCGTCATCTAACCGATCATTTCCCAACTTAACTTTTCTTAATTCAGTTTCCGCCTCATCGAGTTTGCCTTGGAGGATTAGTACAAATGCACAACGATTGGCGATGTAGGGAATCCACGCATCGCCATACACGACAAGTTCTGAGCGGAGAAACTTCAACGCTTCATCATAACGTGTTACCGAAACCAATGAGTCAAATTTCTTTATGTCCGGACTGGGTTGCCCGAAAACAGAAGTGGACAGCAGGATGAATATGGAAGCAATTAATCCCTTCATCAGAACCTGTAGATATAAGTAAAAGATCCAACGAGTTCGCGGGTTAAACCATCCGGACTGTATGCCCGCTGTACAAGCTTATGTCCAACAAGCAAGCGTAAGCCAGACCTGACATTGAAATTGTACCCCACCGTACCGATCGCAGACATGGCAAGACCCTGGGCAACATCTCCGGCGGCGTTGAAATTGACCCTTGCTCCATCTGCATCGCGGGTTACATAGTCGCTGACCACCCGGTAGATGGGTAACAAACCCACGGAGAAATTGAAGCGGGAAAGACGGAAATTTCTTTCTACCCGGATCATGACATCAACACCACGCTTCAGGTCGGTGGAATTGGGATATTCCTGAACGTAGGCGAATTCATCTGCATCATCCTTCGGCCACCGGTGCCAGTCAAACTTATTACCGTTTTGGTTGAGAGGAATCTGGATGCCGGTTGCCAACAGCCATTTCCTGTTAATCATGGATACTCCTGCGATCAGATCATAGGTTCCCAGGCTGGTTTGATAATACATCGGAAGGGGATTTCCTTCAGCATCCTTTAGATTGGAATTATTGGTCGGAATTTTGGCGCCGAATGATAGGTTGATATCAAACTGATCGGAGGAATAGATATTTCGCGTAAAGCAAAGTGAGATATCGCTTGGACTGTTGGTCCTGGCGAGCCGTCCTTCGACAAACTGGTAAGGCAACTTGACTTGAAAAGTATTGCGGCTATTCAGACTAAAATTCATATCCAGAGTAGCCACATAGACGATGGGCGTTAGTGTAGTCGTGCCGCGGTAAAAGCTGAGCTCCATCGTGCGGAGTTTGAGCTGGACCTTTTTATTGTAAGGCTGGTCCGGTTTCATGGCGCCCATAGTGCAAAACCCTGCATCGCTGCACCCCTGACCAAAAAGGAGGGAGACTGAAAAAAGCAAACCGATGATCAGGCAGTATCGCATGGCAGAATTGATTCTGCTAAGTTAGAGATTGGTAACTAACTAATGAAGGGATTCTGGATTCTGGTTGCGCGCGTTCAAGCGAGATAAGGTCACCCACTGATCTACTGACTTACCGACTACTACATTCCAAGACTCTGATTCTCAATCGAAGCGAGTTCGATGATCTTGGCGTATTCTGCCGGGTTGAGGTCGTTAAAGAAATAGTGAATGGGATTAACCTGGGTGCCGTTGATGAAAACCTCGTAGTGTAGGTGAGGAGCTGTTGAAAGACCGGTATCACCCACGTATCCGATAAGTTCGCCACGCTTGACATGCTGACCATTCTTTACTGTAAACATATGCATGTGTGCATATCGTGTGCGGTAGCCGAATCCGTGATCGACCTCGACTTTCTTTCCGTATCCGGTGAAACTGATTTCAACATTGTCAATGACCCCATCGGCAGCCGCATAAATAGGAGTTCCGATTGGCGCTGCGAAATCCATTCCATAATGCATTTTCCGAACTTTGTAAATTGGGTGAATGCGAATGCCGAACCCGGAAGCCAACATTACATTTTCTCTTTTCGGAATTGGCTGAATGGCTGGAATTGCAGCAAACAACTTTTCTTTGTTGCCTGCGAGTTCAATTATTTCATCGTGTGATTTGGATTCTATATAAACCTTTCTGCGGAGTTTGTCAACGGATTCATTCAACTTGACAATGAGTTCTTCATGCTCTACGTCTTTGTTCCGGATGTCTTCATAGCGGTCAGTTCCACCCACGCCTGCCTCCCTGATTCCTTTATCGATGGGTTCTGATCCCAATACAGCGCGGTAGATGTTATCATCCCGGTAAGCCATATCGGTCATTTGTTTGTCTAGATCATTGACTTTCTTATAGAGTTCGTCATAATAGAACTCCATGTTTTTTAACTCATTTTTCAGCTTCACCTCTTTGGGTGACTCAAAATAGTTATGGTAGAGTATGACGATACCCGCTGCCATAATAAGGGTGAGCGAAAGTATTCCCAGCGTATTGAGGATAACCGTTCCTGGGGTAATCTTTACCCGGATGTATTTACAGGACTCTTTATCGTAATAGTACTTTGCCTTTGCCATCGATCTTTTATTTAACTACGGGTCTGAATGCTTTTATTACCAATTCGTTGCATTCCAGATAGGGGCCACCCAGCAAATCTAAGCAATAAGGAATTGCCGGAAAAACAGCCTCCAGGCATTCTCTGATAGATTTGGGTTTTCCGGGCAAATTAACAATTAATGTCTTATTCCTGATTCCGGCGGTTTGCCTTGAAAGTATGGCCGTAGGCACGTATTTAAGGCTTTCTGCCCGCATCCGTTCACCGAAGCCGGGCATCATTTTCTGGCAAACTGCCGCTGTTGCCTCAGGGGTAACATCCCTCACGGCCGGTCCGGTACCCCCCGAAGTGACGATCAGGCAGCATCCTTTTTGATCGGCCATTGCAATCATGGTTTTTTCTATTACTGGCTGCTCATCGGGGATTACGGCATAATCCTTCTCCCACGGTGAGGTTAGAAATTCGGTTAGGGTATCCACGATAGCCTTGCCGGGAAGGTCTTCATAAATTCCCTTCGAAGCACGGTCGGAGACGTTTATGATGCCAATTCTTATCATTTTAGAATTCATTCCAGGTTAAGGCAAATTGACAATGGGCAATTGACAGTTGACAATTTCGCGGTTGTCAATGTCAACTCCTTCCTTGTTCACACTTTAAATTTTATATTCTCCGATCGGCCCTTTTTGTAAACCATCCGGCCTTGCGCTTTACCCTTTCGCAATTCCTTTTGCGCGGTGGCCGGCAAAGCAATTACTTCTTTACATTCAACTGAACAACAGCCATCAAACTTTTTTGCACAGTCGTCGCACTGGATGAACAGGAGGTGGCATGCCTCGTTTCTGCAGTTGGTATGGGTATCGCAGGGCTTGCCGCATTGATGGCAAACACTGATGATGGTATCCGAGATTCTTTCACCCAGTCTTTCATCGAATACAAAGTTTTTACCCTGGAATTTATTTTCAATTCCACTGGCCTTTACCTGCCGCGCATACTCAATGATACCGCCATCCAATTGAAAGACGTGTTTGAATCCACGATGCTTCATCCATGCGCTGGCTTTCTCACAACGAATACCACCAGTACAATACATGACGATGTTTTTGTCCTTTTGTGCCGACAGCATTTGCTCGACAACGGGTAGCGATGCTTTGAATGTATCTACATCCGGGCAAATGGCATTCTTAAAATGTCCCACTTCACTTTCATAGTGATTGCGCATATCGACTATAATAGTGTCCTGTGCGTTCGTCAGTGTATTGAATTCTTTAGCATTCAGGTGCTTCCCGGAATTAGTTACGTCAAATGATTCGTCCCGCAGTCCATCGGCAACAATTTTCTTCTTCACCTGAATTTTTAAAACAAAAAATGATTTACCGTTGTCTTCGATGGCGATGTTCAGCCTCACAGATTGTAGAAAATTGATTTCCCCGAGTGACTTTTTAAAATTTTCAAATTGACTTGTGGGAACACTGATTTGTGCGTTGATGCCTTCATGGGCAACATAGGCCCGTCCCAGAACGCCAAGTTCAGACCATTTGATAAACAAATCATTTCTGAATGCGACAGGATCAGTAAGCTGATGATATTTATAGAACGACAGCGTTATCTTTTCCTGCCGGTCGGCAGCATGCAATTGTTGTTTGAGGACGCGTTTGTCGACCTTGTTATGTAGGTGTTTCATTGGAACAGGGGGCAAAATTAGAAAGGTTCGCGCAAAGGCGCAAAGGGCTTCTACAGATTCAGTCTGACAGTTTAACGCTCCTCGCACCATTGCGAGAAATATTTTTCTACTTCATCGCGGGCTTCAATTGACCCCTAATGAGCTTATTATAATCTTCGCAGTTCAGATAGCCCAGATGATTGCAGAATAGACAGGTTTTGTAAGTTTCGCCGAGGTAGTCCTTTTTTATAATTACCGTTGATCCATTGCACACCGGGCACGTCACTTTGCCCGAAGGTCCGCAGTCGATGGTATAATCTTGTGCGAGGACTTCGGAAGCTTTCTGCGAAGCCGCGTTGCGTTCAGCCAACAAATCATTTTCAGCCAACTTTAGGATTTCAGCAGTCTCTACGGAGAATTGTCCAGCAGTTCCCTTGAGTTGAATGTATTTGGTTAGCCAATCGATGCTTTGTTTGTATTTCTTTAAATGATAGGAGTGTTTTCC
>DAOMZK010000074.1:0-8459 GCA_035438035.1 Cyclobacteriaceae bacterium
TCATCACTGTACATACCCGACCCGCATGCAGAGGTAGGTCATTGTGTTCACCGCATCGCCCTGCACCCGTCACGTCCGGAAGTGCTCTTCATGCAGAAACACTGGGATGTCATGCGCAGTGATGATGCCGGTGAATCCTGGTATGAAATCAGCGGCAATCTTCCTTCTGATTTTGGATTTGTAATTGATGTGCATGCGCACGAACCCAATACCGTGTATGTGATTCCGATCAAGAGTGACTCAGAACATTTCCCACCCGACGGCAAGTTGCGTGTGTACAGGAGTAAAAGCGGAGGCAATGAGTGGGAGGCGCTGACCCACGGGCTTCCACAGAAAGATTGTTATGTGAATGTACTCCGCGATGCCATGTGTGTGGATTCAGTTGATCCTTGCGGCATTTACTTTGGTACCACGGGAGGACAGGTCTATGGTTCTGCGGATGGCGGCGATAGCTGGAATGCAATAGTCCAGAATCTTCCTTCCGTGTGTTCTGTCGAAGTACAAACCATCGCATGATTCGGGTTGTTTTGCCATTTCACTTGCGGAACCTGGCAAGGGTTGGAGGAGAGATATCCGTGGAAGTAAAAGGAGAAGTCACCGTCGAATCGGTGGTAGCTGCAATTGAGATGCAATACCCGATGCTGACGGGCACCATCCGTGATCATACAACAAAAAAGCGAAGGGCCTTTCTCAGATTCTATGCCTGCGGTGAAGATTATTCCCTGGTTTCAGGTGATACAAGACTTCCCGATAAAGTCCTTTCGGGAGATGAACCATTTTTAGTAATCGGGGCGGTGGCTGGCGGGTAGCATTTTGCAGTAAGAGATAAGAGTGAAGAGATAAGAGAGCATTAGTATTTTATTTTTCAATTTGGCTCTCCATGTCAAAGTCAATATTGAGGGACCGGAGCTATCAATTTGCTATTGATATTGTAAAATTCTGTCAGATACTACAGTTAGATTCAAAGGAATACATTATCAGTAAACAATTGATATGGAGTGGGACATCCATCGGAGTGAATCTAAGTGAAGCTCAGTTTGGTCAAAGTGAAGCAGATTTTATTCACAAAATAAGTATCGCTTTGAAAGCGGCAAATGAAACAGCCTATTGGCTCAAGTTGACTCATGATACACAGGAAAAATTGGATCCTGTTTTGCTTTCCAGGTTATGCGCCGAATGTAATGATGGGATGGGGATCCTCTTGCATGGATAGATTTCCTGCATGGTATTTGCTAAATTTATGACGCACACTTAAGTATCATTTTATGAAAGCATGCATTTTCTTTTGCGTATGGATGGCTGTATTCACGGTAGGTGCACAGGATATTTCCGAACTGGACAAAAAGGGCGGTTTTAAAAACTTTCATATCGGTGATGAACTTTCTGTTCACTATGATAATATCAAGTTTACCAAGACGTTGGATAATGCTGATACCAAACTGTACCTCGTCAAGGAGTTGGTAAGCGTAAAGACCTACACGGGAGAAGTTGAACTCAGATTCTACAAGGATAAAATTCAGGAAGTAATTGTATCATTCAAAAACTCTTCAAAAGATGGGTACGATGACCTGTTTGAATCACTGAATGTGCTTTACGGACAAGGTCAACCCTTCAAAGACAAATCCCCAAAGTTTGATCGCTTTGAGAAAATGTCAGTGTGGAATGGTGAGAAGATAGGCCTGCGACTCAGCTATGATGCCAACAGGAAGCTGTCGCAGATGGTGTACTATGCTCAGAAAAATCAACTGGAAAAACTAAAGGATGACTTCTAGCCCTGGGTCGTCCTGAGTTTTGTTCTAAACCAGTAGGATACAGAAAGAATAATCAGAAAGACAAGCGGGGCAATCCACGGGGTACTGGTGGCGACATGCGTCCAGATGGCTCCGATAAATGTAAATCCAAATCCGGCGTAAGCCCATTCCTTCAGGTTGTTCCAAACCGGTATGACCAATATGACGGCGCCGAGCAGTTTGGCCGTTCCGAGTAACGGGACAAAGAAGTCAGGGTAGCCCACGCTGCGAAAGGTTTGCATCAATTCGGGATTTTTGGTTAAATACATGCCTGCACTCATCAGCATCCCGGCTGAAACCAGACCGGTGGCAATCCAGTAAATAATTTTATCTCTTTTCATGACTGTGTTTTTTTGATGATGCAAAATTGGGAGCGCACCCCAATACATTCGTTATCAGTTTCCTGAAGGAAACTGGTATCTACGGGGGAACTAAGTGGATTCCCGGGTTGTTGACCGTTTAAATTTGAACCACTATGATTGCAGAAATACTTACCCGGGAAACCGTTGACCTCGAATCCAATCCGGAAACGATAAAGGAACATGCGTGCGGCGATCATCATGAGCGATTGTTGGCCATAACCGATGCCATGGACATCCTTCATGGGAAGTGGAAAATCCAACTGATTGGGATTTTACTTTTCAAAGGAAAAATGCGTTTTGGGGAATTGCTCAGGAATGTCAGGGGCATCGGTGCGAAAATGCTTTCCAAGGAGTTGCAAAACCTGGAAGCCAACAAAATCATCACACGCAGGGTGCTGCAAACCAAACCCATCACGGTGGAATATGAAATTACCCGTTATGGGAAGTCATTGGAGCCGACGATCACCAGCATCGTAGACTGGGGTATGAATCACAGAAAGAAGATCATGAGCTCAGATCGCACGAACTGATTGTATTTTTATTCTCTAAAATGCCAGCACACTCCAGCGATGTCAGCGAACGGCTTATTATCAAAATGGTGAAGGATGAAGCGACATCCATCTCTCTCAAGGCCGGCATAGTCTTTTTCTGACCAGGTGTTGCGGAAGCCCAACGCTTGAAGAAGCGGTTTAGATTTTTAAAAATCCGGACCGGAAGGAACAAAGGGCTGACTGTTGACCGATGTCAGATAGTCACCATCACAGGATTTGCAAGCCTGCTGGCGGGCGTTATCTGGCGCTAGTTTTTGCCGATGTAACAATCCGGAAGGACGGCATTGATGAATTTAATATCTTGTTAAGGATTATGAGAATCCTTTTTATTGCCGTTCTCTTTGTTGCTTTCAGGGTTGTTGGCCAACCCGGAACATCCACTCTGAATTATCAACTGGAAAAAGCAGGAAATACCATCCATGTCGAACTGCAATTCACCCCGGTAGAAAAAGACAGTTCAAAGTTTACCTATGGCCAGCCGGCCTTCGGAGGTCAATTGGATATTTTGAAAGGACTGCAGCATTTGAATGTCAAAGCACCAGCCCGTTTCAAGCTGGATTCACTTTCCCGAACCATTACATTTTACTACTCATCGGAGTATTCCCTTGAGGTCACGTATGACATCGTTGATACAAGGAAAGAAGCCAATACCCGGAGCCAGCTTTTTCGTCCCATCATAATGGATGACTACCTGTTTATCCACGGTGTGAATCTGTTCCTCACACCGGCATTCCGATCAGCGGACATAAAGCCCCGTGTTTCGGTACAATGGAAAAAATTTCCGGACTTCCCCCTTTTCTACACCTTTGATCCCGACCAGGATGGTAAGCATTCTGTGACCACCACTTCTGATTCCATTGCCATGCGTTTCATAACCGGCGCCCGAGACCTTACAATAAAAAAATTCTCCAACGAAAGCGGGACCAATTACCTGGTCTTGCGCTCGACCGGTATGCCGGCAGCCACTGTTCAACAGTTGGAAAGTTTTTATGTGAACTACAACAGCTTCATGAGGAGCTTTTATAAAGACAAAAGGAAAATCAAATACTCTCTTGTATTGCAGCCTTACCTGGGGGTAAACCATAAAATTTCCGGTGTTTCATTCGGCAATGGTTTCATTGGTAAATACAACAAACCGGATTCGCTGGCCATCGGTGAGCGGAAGTATGTTATCGCGCATGAGATTGGTCACTATTATCTCAGTGATCTCAAAGCTGCTGAAGGGAAAAATAATGAAGGACAATGGTTTGATGAAGGATTTAATGATTATACCACCTATTGCAACCTTGTTCGATCGGGAGAAATGATGGCAGAGGAATTTGAAACACGTTTTAATAAAGTCCTTCAACAATTGTATTCGAGCAAGATAAAGAATACGCCAAATGAGAAAATCTTCGAGAATTTCTGGAAACTGGGAGATTATCAAAGACTACCCTATTGGCGTGGGTCTGTGTTTGCATTTTATCTCGACAACCAGATCAGCCTGGCCACATCCGGTAGGTACTCGATTCGCAACCTCCTGCTCGACCTCCAGGTGGTGGTGAAAGAAAGGATGGAGAAAATATTTACGAATGAAGAATTCATCCAGGCGTCTTCAAAATATGTCAGGCGGGAAATTGTTGCGAAGGCATTTCAGCAGTATATTATAGAGGGATCCAGCATTGCTTTTGATTCTTCCTTGTTGATGAATTGCTTCACTGTGAATACCAAGAGAGCCTATCCGATTTTGACGATTGTGAATAAGAAAAAATTCATGACGCATTATCAATTCAAATAGACATGAAGGCCCCCCAAAAGAAGCCATCACAATCGCGACGGGATTTTTTGTCCCTGATGACAGGTGTTCCGCTGGCATGGAATTTACCCCAAGGCGAAAATTGGCTGGAATGGCAGGAAAATTCATTTCCGGCGAAGGAGATGTTTGAACTCAAAGGGACTTTCCTCAATGCTGCCTATACCCATCCCATGAGCCGGGGAAGTTTTGAGGCAGTAAAGAAATTTCTAAATGAAAGAATGGTTAACCGCGTGGAGCCGAAAGGCTTTGATGCCTTTGAGCGTGCCAGTATACAGGGCAATTTCGCCAAACTGATCAACGCTTCTCCGGAAGAGATTGCGTGGGTGCCCAGTACGATGGTGGGAGAAAATCTTATCGTTTCAGGATTGTCCTTTCCGGGTTCAAAGGAACATGTGGTCACCGATGCATTTCATTTTCACGGATCACTCCATTTATATGGACAATTGGCGAAACAGGGACTGAATCTCACAGTGGTGAAGCCGCGTAACAACCAGATCGATCTCAATGACCTTGATAAAGCCATCACACCGGGTACAAAGTTGGTCGCCGTTTCACTCGTGTCAGCGACAACAGGATTTCAACATGATCTGAAGAAAGTCTGCGCCCTTGCGCATTCCCGCGGGGCCATGGTGTATGCCGATATTATCCAGGCTGCCGGAGCTGTGCCCGTTGATGTGCAGGACAGCCAGGTGGACTTTTGCGCAACGGCCACCTACAAGTGGTTGATGGGTGATTTCGGCGTAGGATTTTTATACGTAAGGAAGGATCGTCTGCCCATGATGAAGCGTGCCCTCATCGGCTACCGCCAGATGAAAAGTTTTGTTTCTCATGTATTGCCATTTGAACCCCAGGGTGAAAATGTTTTTGATTCCGAATCATTGGAAAACATGAGTGGCCATTTTGAAGTTGGTACTTTTGCCAATGGAGCCATTGCGGCATTGCGCTTTTCGCTTGACTACCTCAATCGTACAGGCGTAAGCAATATTCAACAGTATCGTCAGCCCATGATCAACAAGCTGCAGCAGGCGTTACCGCAATTTGGTTTTCAACCGTTGACACCTTCAGATTCAACCTCACCGATTGTGTCCTATGCTTACAAAGACGCTGCAAAAATTCTCAAACCCAAACTGGAGGCCGCCGATATTACCATTTCGTTGTACGAACATATGGTTCGTATTTCTCCCTCTTTCTTCAATGAAATGAGCGAAGTAGACAAGCTGGTCGACGTTTTAAAAAAAGCATAAACAATGAAAAGTTTTTTTCTCCTCCTGTTCCTTGCAACTGTTCACCAGGTCTTTGCCCAAACGCCAAGGAGTTCGCAAACGCAAGGGACCGTCACGATAGCAGGTAAGCCCATTCTTTACGATGCGACGGTGGAGGAAATCATTTTACCGATGAAGGGCGAACCGGCAGGATCATTGATCATGACGTCGTATATAGCGCAGCCTGGAACAGCTGAGCGCTCGTTGATTTTTGTTTTTAACGGTGGTCCCGGCGCTTCGTCATCTCCCTTGCACATGTATTCCTTCGGACCGGTAAGATTGAAAAGGGGCCAGGACTCCACGCGGCAGATCAACAACGAACACAGTTTGCTGGATGTGGCCGACCTGGTGTTTATCGATCCGGTGGGCACGGGATTCACACAAATATTGAATGAAGAAAAAGCTGCTGCATACTGGGATGTGGAAGGAGATGCCCAGGTTGTTATTGAGGCTATTAAATGGTGGAAGGAGAAACACGGTCGAATAAAATCGACAACTTTTATCTGTGGTGAAAGTTATGGCACCGTGCGTGCAGCGAAAATGATGGGGATCGCGGAAGATTTTCCAGTGAAGGGTGTCCTGCTATTTTCACCCGTCCTCGATTACACCCTCCGTTCACCTGTCAGTGGAAATGAGATGCCGTACATCCTTCAACTACCCTCCATGGCTGCTGTGGCGTGGTACCATCACAAAACCGGACCGTCCATTAAAAGTGGTGAACAGGCATTTGATGAAGCAACTGCTTTCGCCAATGGAGATTATCTCAATGCTTTATTCCAGGGCAACCAATTGACGCAGAAACAACTGGATAAAGTGGCCGCGAAGCTGGCAAGTCTCACCGGCCTTTCTGAAAGAACCGTGAAAGACAAAAAACTTCGGATCACCACCGACGATTTTGAAATGCTGTTGCTGGCCGATCAGCAGGAGCGGATCGGTAAACTGGACGGCACAATCAAGGCACCAGTTCCAAAAGAAGCGAAGCCATACAGTGCCCGGGATGATCCGTCACTGAAAGTCAATGTGGTGATGGAACGGGACTTTGTGGGAAAATACTTTACGAAAGTTTTGAAATTTCCCGGAACCGGGCTTTATCGCGGAGTTAATTTTGAAGTCAATGGAAAATGGAAATGGACTTCCATGGATGCCTATCTTGGTTATTATTCTGTGCTGCCGGGTTTGGAGAAGGCGATGGAGGCCAATCCACAAATTCGACTGCTGGTGGCTGGCGGCATTTATGACCTGGCGACTCCGCTGTACAGCACAAGATATTTACTCAACCACAGTTCAATTCCTGCAAACCGCACCACTTTTCTTGAATATCCTACCGGCCATTCCATTTTTGACAATGAAACTGAGTTGAAGAAATTTGCTGATGCGGTAAGAAAGTTTGTTAAAGAATAGAATCGTGAAACTATTTTCAACTGTTTTTTTTATTTGCCTGCTATCCGCAGCATACTCACAGTCTTTCCTGCGCAAGCAGGGTTCTGCTTCGCAACTGATCGTAAATGGCAAGCCCTTCCTTGTTCTCGGTGGGGAGTTGGGAAATTCCAGCGCGTCGAGTCTCCGTTACTTGCGGCCCATCTGGGAAAAACTCCAGGCGATGCATTGCAACGCTGTGTTGGCGCCAATTTATTGGGAATTGCTCGAGCCTGAAAAAGATCGATTTGATTTTACTTTGGTTGACAGCCTGATTGCGAGCGCACACAAACATGACATGAAACTGGTTATCCTGTGGTTTGGTACGTGGAAAAACAGTATGTCTTGCTATGTGCCTGCATGGGTTAAAAAAGATTTTAAGAATTTTCCCCGTGCCTATGATGCCAAGGGGATTCCCCAGGAGATACTGACGCCGTTTAGCAATAATAATTTGCAGGCAGATATCAATGCTTTCAAGGCTTTGATGGCGCACATCAAAGCGATGGACAGAGCCCAGACTGTGGTGATGATCCAGGTGGAAAATGAGATTGGTATGCTGCCCAGCGCGCGCGACTACCATCCGGATGCAACAAAAGCTTTTAACCAGGAAGTGCCGGCAAAACTGACACAGTACTTACTGCAAAATAAAAATGTACTGGCTCCGGCATTGGCAGAAGCCTGGAAGAAGGAAGGATTTAAAACCAAGGGCACGTGGGAACAGGTATTCGGAAAAGGATTGGCCACGGATGAGATGTTTATTGCCTGGCACTTTGCGGTTTTTACCAATACCGTCACAGAGGAGGGCAAGAAAATTTATCCCTTGCCGATGTTTGTCAATGCCGCGCTGAACCGGCCGAATGTCAAACCGGGCGACTATCCTAGCGGCGGACCATTGCCCCACCTCATCGACATCTGGAAAGCTGCAGCACCAGCCATTGATTTCCTGTCGCCTGACTTTTATAATCCAAATTTTAAATACTGGAATGATCTGTATACCCGAAAGGACAATCCGTTATTCATTCCGGAAATCCATTTTGAACCTTCGGACGCGGCGAAAGTATTTTATGCGGTAGGGCACTGTAATGCGATCGGATTTTCACCTTTTTCCATAGAATCAACTGATGAGCCCGAGAAGGAACCTTTGGGCAAAAGCTACCATGTACTTTCCCAGCTTGCTCCCTTGATCACCGCTCACCAGGGAAAAAATACCATGAATGGAATGCTCATCGACAAAAATGTAACGGACACGCTCACGTTCGGCGAGTATATATTCACGGTCAAAC
>DAOMZK010000075.1:0-8416 GCA_035438035.1 Cyclobacteriaceae bacterium
ATGACATCAACTGAATAAAAACGAGGCGCCGATACGAGAGCAGGGTAGTCTCCCTTGTTGGGATCAGCACCTTTGCTCAGTAAATACTCAGTCACTTCATTGGAGAAATACGCGACGGAGAGCGGAGTTTGACCAGAACCATTGAGATAGTTCACATCTGCTCCGCCTTCGATGTTTTTCTTAACGGTAGCCAGATCGCCTGCCAGGGCAGCTTTAATCACTTCATCATTATTCTGACCAGTGAGTTGTGCAGCGATCAGCACAAAAAGAAAAATAAGGGAAAAGCTTTTCATAGTTTCAGGGGGTTGGTGATAATCAAAAGTACCTTCATATATAAGAGCAGACCATACCCATAGAATTGTATTTGTGCTTTCGGCTGCTACGGTTGCGCGCCTACCGTAAACTGGCAACTAATTGCAGAAAACATCTTTTTTGAAGTAATTTCAACGATTTTATTCCAACTTACTATCAGCCATCCAGCCTTGCTGCTGTGGTTCAACTTTTGCCAGTTTGTTATCTTTCATAAGGTTGAACGGCGTGTTGCAGCTGTCAAAAAGAATGGCGACGATCTATTGAACAGGAAGAATTCTGGAATTAAAACAGCCAGCCGAGTCTGACCCCAAACGTCATTTGTCTGCCGTCACCTTGCCCTGCAGCGTAAATATTTTTTAAACCCTGCGTGTATACAAAATGAATCTGGAACATGCTTTTACCAGATCCACCCGAATCAATATCCGCCCCAATGGAGACTTGATAACCCAGATCATTGTGAATGTAATTGTCAGAAACCCAATGATAGGGATGAAATCCATCGACCACACTTTGATAGGTCTGATTAACACTGATCAGGTGGATCAGCGTTGGACCTGCTGCAGCACTGACGCGCGTTCCTTTCCAAACATCTTTGGGGGTTCGTAAAAGAATAGTGAGCGGAAATTCAATCGTGTTGAAGCGGAGCCTCTCCAGGTGTGTGGAATCCGGATCGCCAGTGACGCCATCCACTGTAATCCAGGGATGGGCGTAAGCTCCCCCCGTATTGTCCAGGTTGGTGATGCCAGCTCCTCTCTGCTGGTACCCCGCTCCAAGGCCCAGTCCCAGAAATGAGTTGAAATAGTATTCAAACCTGAAATTGAATCCAATGGAGGGCTTGATGAAGTAATCCTTCTCTACCTGATCACCGGTGATCGTACTCCAGTACTGCTGGTAACTGATTCCCCAGCGGAATTTTTTATCAAATGGGTCACGGCTCTCTCCTTCAGCAAGTATTTTTTCTTTTAGTTTTTGTTGTGAAAAAACTTCAGGCGAGTAGAGGAGTATTCCGATGACTCCAGCAAGCAAAATTATCTTTTGCATATGGCGATGTGTTAATATGCTCATCATTTTCGTAACTACACTTTATGTCCTTTGTCCCTGCTCCACAAGTGATAAATAGCCGGTAAGGTCACCAGCGTAAGGATGGTCGCTGATACCAGTCCGCAGATAACTACAACCGCCAATGGCTTTTGTGTTTCTGATCCAATTCCGGTAGACAGGGCGGCAGGGAGTAGTCCCAAACCTGCCATCAAAGCCGTCATCACAACGGGTCGTACACGGGTAACAGCACCTTCTATTATTGCGGTATGTAAGTCTTTTCCCTGATCATGCATTTTATTAAATACGTCAACCATGATTACCCCATTTTGGACACACACCCCGAATAAGGCAATAAAACCTACTCCCGCCGAAATACTAAAATTGATTCCGGTAAGGAAGAGTCCAAAAATTCCTCCGATAAGGGCAAATGGAACATTCAACAAAACGATTCCGGCATATTTTGCGGAACTGAACATGAAATAAAGCCACATGAATATCAACGCAATTGAAATGGGTACGACAACTTTTAATTGATTAGTTGCCCGTACCTGATTTTCAAATTCACCGTTCCATGACATGGAGTATCCTTTACTTAGTTTAATTGACTCTCCTACTTTTTTTTGGGCTTCCGCTATGGTACTGCCCAAATCACGGCCCCTTACGGAAAATTTTATCGGAATAAACCGCTGATTACCTTCGCGGTAAACAAAAGCCGGACCGGTTTGCCTTTTGATGTCAGCGATTTCCCGCATGGGAATTTTTGTTCCATTCGTGCAGCGAACCATCAGCCTCCTGATTTCTTTCACTGAAGTACGATACTCGGGGGAAAATCGGACCCGGATATCGAATCTCCTTTCTCCAGCATAAAAAGTAGAAACTTTTTTTCCGCCGACTGCCATTTCAATCAGGTTATTGGCCTCGACCACATTGGCACCATAGCGGGCCATCTTTAACCGATCCAGTTCTACACGTAATTCGGGTTGGCCCAGACTTTTAAAAATGCCAAGATCCTGAACACCTGGAATTTTACTCATGATATCCCTGACACTGTCGGCCTTTCGCTCCAGTACAACAAAGTCGTCCCCAAAAATCTTGATGGCCATTTCACCTTTTACTCCGGATACAGCCTCCTGCACATTATCGGAGATGGGTTGTGAAAAACCGAAGACCACACCCGGGAACTGACTCAGCAATTTATTTTGCATGTCGTGAATGATTTCTTCTTTGGCCATGCCGCGGGCCCATTCTCCTTTAGGATACAGGTCAACAAAAAATTCAACATTGAAGAAGCCGGTAGGATCAGTTCCATCATTCGGTCGGCCATTTTGAGATATTACACCTTTCACTTCAGGGTATTGGATAAATATTTTCCGCATCTCAGCAGAAATTGTATTGGCTCTTGAAAATGCAATGCTTTGCGGCATACTGGCACGCACATAAATGGAACCTTCGTTTAATTGTGGAAGGAATTCAGTTCCCAATTGAGAGCCAACAATAAGACTGATGAAAAGCAGGCCAACAGATAAACCTATGCTCAGTTTGGGTTTGGCCAGTGACCATTTCAGTGCGGGCATGTAAATTCTCCCTAAAATCCTGATGAGGATATTGTCTTTTTCCCTGACCTCCTTATTCAGCAACATTTTGCAAAGCAGGGGTACCAGGGTTAATGTAAAAATCAAAGCACCTATAAGCGCAAATCCAATAGTATAAGCCAGTGGACTGAACATCTTGCCCTCCACTTTCTGAAATGCAAAAATGGGAATGAGGGCGGTAATGATAATCAGTTTGGAATATAAGATGGGCTTACCCATCTCAATAGCAACTTTCTTCACCATGCCCATTTTGGCGATGGCATTGAATTTAGTTGTACCCAGCAGATGTTGCTTGTGAGCAAGAAAAACAAACACACCTTCCACCATCACCACAGCACCGTCAATGATAATGCCGAAGTCAATTGCGCCGATGGATAGGAGGTTGGCTGACATCCCCTTGATCTTCATGCAGATAAAAGCGAAAAGCAGCGCCAGGGGAATAATGATTGCTACGATGACAGTTGTTCGCCAATCAAGCAGAAATACCGACAGTATAAATGTTACGAGTAACATGCCCACGACCAGGTTTTCCATGACTGTATGAGTCGTCAGGTTGACCAGCGTGGTACGATCATAAAACACATTGATGGATACGCCATCGGGTAAAACGCGGTCGTTCAAATCGTCAACCGCAACGTTCAGAAGCTTGAGTACTTCGCTGGGATTCTCTCCTTTCCGCAGGAGCACGATGCCTTCCACTACATCATCTTCCGTGCCCCGTCCCACCTTGCCAAGTCTGGGCTTGAATGATTCAGAGACCTTTGCAACGTCCTTGACAAAGACCGGAGTGCCGTTTATGTTTTTTACGATAATCAGTTCAATGTCTGAGATATCATTGACCAGACCCAGACCCCTGACGAGAAAAGTCTGTGTGCCTTCTTCAATTACATCGCCACCTACATTCTCATTGTTTTCCTGGATGGCATCAAAAACATCTTCTGCACTGAACTGGTATGCGATAAGCTGATTGGGGTTCAGGGTGACCTCAAATATTTTCACTTCACCGCCAAAGCTGATTACGTCCGCGACTCCGGGTACGGCTTTGATCCGCTTATCAATTACCCAATCCTGAATTTCTTTTAATTCCCGTATGGTCTTTCGTTCCCCTGAGAGGGTGTATCGATAGATCTCCCCGGTTGGTCCTGACGGTGGCTGAACTTCAGGATCGACTCCTTCGGGTAATGTTACATTTTGAATTTGATTATAGACTGCCTGGCGGGCATGGAAATCGTCCACATCATCTTCAAAAAAGATAGTCACCACGGAAAGCCCAAAAAGTGAAATGGATCGCAAACTCGTTTTCCTGGGCACCACATTCATTTCCATCTCAATGGGAATGGTGACAAATTTTTCCATTTCTTCCGCGCTTCTGCCCGGCCATTGGGTTATGATGACCACCCGGGTATTAATGACATCCGGAAAGGCTTCGATCGGTGTGGATAAAAAACTTCTTACCCCCAGTCCAATGATCACGATTGTTCCCAGAAAAACAATCACTTTGTTTTTCAGTGAAAACGATATGATCGATTTAATTAATATATTCATGGGTTTGCCAGAAGATTTTTGAATTTCCTTATTGCTGATTAAATCCGGTGAGTGCAAACAACGAGCCTTCAGAAATGATACGGTCTCCTTCCTTAAGACCCTCCAGTATTTCAGTGCTGTAGTTATAGTTTTTGCCCAATCTGACTTGAATTTTTTCGAAAGCGTTATGGCCGGCCTCTCGCATCACATAATAATTGTTATCCTCCAGTACGATTGAAGATTGGGGCACGGCGAGAACCTCAGTATAATTTTTTGGTGTAATCGTTACGTTCGCAAACATTTCAGGTTTTAATAAGCCGTCTCGGTTCTCCAGTTCTGTACGCACCCGGATAACCCGTGATTGAGGATCCAGCATGGTTCCGATTTTTTTAATGGTGCCCTTGAACTCTTTATCCGGATAGGCGATTGTTCGTACGGAAACCAGATCACCCTCATGTACTTTAGCCATGTCACTCTCATGCACGTTGGCCCATACCCAAATGGTTTCCAGATCTGAAATGGTGAAGATGTTCATTGCATTATCATTCCTTATCTGGGTCCCCTCGTTGATGTTGCGTTCAACGATATACCCGGAACGTGGAGCGATTACCCTGAATAAAGCATCGAGATCCTTTTCCGAGCCACCGTAGAGTTCCAGGATTTGCTTCTTTTCGTTGAATTCGGAAAATGCATTACTGAAATCCTTTTGTGCTTCCGCATATTCTTTGGCCGACAGCATGCCTGATTTATACAGTTCAGTTGAACGGGCCAGATTACTTTCTGAAATCTCATAGTTGGCTTTCGCCACGTTATAATCCTTTTGATATAGGCTGATGTCTGTACTAAGAATGATGGCAAGTATTTCTCCCTTTTTCACGTAGTCGCCCAACGAGGCGTTGACTTTGCTTACGCTTCCGCTGACGATAGGATAGACACGCACAACGTTGGTTTCATCGAAGCTCACTTCACCCACTGCGGCAAATTCGTCCATAGCGGGTATGAGTTTAACCTCATCAATCTTGATGAACTTAAGTTGTTCATCGGTAAACGTGATTTGATGCGACGCCTTCTTTTGTTCCTGCGGTTTATTCTCCTTGCTGCCGCAGGCTGCTGCAATCACTGCGATGATGGAAATGCTGATTATTCTGTAAATCATACGTGCCGGGTTAGTAGTCGATAATAGTTTGGCCTACCGAAAAATTTAATTCGTTGACATTATTGAGGAATTGCTGTTTAAGGTCAATCAATTGAATGTTGGTAAGGATAAAAATCCGTTGCTGGTCAATAAATTGAAGCAGACTGATGTTTCTTTTTTGAAAATTCTGATTCGTACTCTGATTCAGATCCCGCAGCTTGTCCAGGAACTGGTTATTATAATTGGCTAGGCCGGCATTCGAACTGATGTAGCGGTTATAGGCCGCCACCACTTCATTGCGCACCTGGTTTTCAAGCTGGCTGTACTGAAGATTGGATTGTTCGACGGATAATTTGGCCTGTTTTATTCTTCCCTGGTTGCGATCATAAATAGGAAGAAATATTTCTGTGGTAAAGCCGTGATAGGGGCGAATGTAATTGCTCCCCCGGTCATAGGGCTGATAGCCAAACTTCACGTCGGGAACGCCGGAGGATTGTTGCAATTTTAAATTTCTTTCCTGCCAACGGATATTGATCTTGGCGGCCTGCAAGTCTGGACGGGATTCGACTGATTGATTTGCCAGTTGGGTCGGAATAAACACTTCCCCGACAAGCGGGATTTTTTGCTCCACATAAAACACGGTATCCTGTGGGTATCGCAATAAAGTCTTCAGGTGTGCCAGCACCCGTTCTTTCTCATTGTAGTTCGTGAGGGCGTCCGTTTTTACATCAAGATATTCTGCTTCCAGACGGATGGCTTCGGTGTTGGAGATGGCACCCACTTCAAGTTGCTTGCGGGTGGCTTCCATGAGCCGGTCATAGTTTGAAATTACCTGACGATAAAGAATGTCCTTGGCCTGCAATGCCCCCAGGTCGCTGTAGGTATTTCCCAACTCATACAAGAGACAGCGAATAACATCTTCCATTTGTTTTTCCGCCATTTCAACGCCCACCCGTGCCAGCTTAACGGAGTTAGTATGCTTGCCGGCCACAGAAAATGTCTGCTCAAGTTGAAACAGGGACTGCTGGCGAATATTAAAGTATTCATTCGTCTCCTGGTTGTACATGTCCCCGTTGATAATGAAGTTCGGGTTGTTCCATACTTTCGCCTGGATCACCTTGGCTTTGGCAATTCCGATTTCATAATAGGCGGCCAGCATGCCGAGATTATAATTCAATAACCTTCCCTTGGCCATTTGGATGGTCAGAATGGTGTCTTGACGTTGTGCCCGAATGGCGGATGATCCGACGAGCAAAAGCAAGGTGATTGCAAGAACTCTTATTTTCATTACGACATGAAATAGTAGGTACGAAACTGTGAAAAGAATAATAGATTGAATTGACTAACCTACGGACGCAGGAGTGGTCCGCATTAAACAATCAAGCTGGTAGTTTTCAGATGCGGAAGCGGTGTTCCAGCAGGATGATGCTGGTGGAAGAAAAGAGTTCGGATGAACGGACGACAACCGTGCAGTTGTCGATATAAATTTGATTTCTTGTAAATGCAGAACCGCGACTAATCAGGATGTCGTTTGCATGGAGAGAATTGCGTTGATATTCTCCTTCTCCTTCATTTAACCGGCTCAGTAGAAAATGACCAACAGACGGTCTGGACGCTTCTCCAATCTTAATTGACTGGAAGTCAGAAGCAGTTTGCATCTCGTAAGGCACATAGCATTCTGAGCCCAGGTCCAGGAGAATCCCCAGCAGCAGCAGATATGCGGTAATCCTTAAAATTGCCTTGATTTTCAAAACGCTAACTTGTTAAGACAAATTTAACCTTATAATCCTAAGCACAAATAGCTCGCTTTGCATTAATTATTTTAACAATAGTTACAGTTTTTTTGAGGTTCGTTACCGGACAGGCAGGGTGATTTTAAAAAGAGCACCATGTCCTTCTTCACTGTTGACTTCAATCGTCCCCTGGAGCAGACCGACAAGGTCCTTGACAATGGATAATCCTAACCCGGACGAGCTTTCACCATCCGTAGGTCGGGCGTGAAGCCTTTGAAATCGCAAGAAAAGTTTGACTTTCTCGTCGTGTAGAATTCCCGGGCCCTCATCCTGGATATCAATATGGAAATGATTTCCGTTGGTCGTGGCAGAGACGTTGACTTCCTTGTTGCGCGGTGAAAATTTGATCGCATTGGAAATCAGGTTGTCCAGAATGCGAATGAGGATGTCCTTATCCACCTTGATTACTTCGGCCGTCTGGGGATAATGAAAATTGAGCGCGATATTTTTCTTAGACGCCCATGGCCGGAAGCGATCTTCCATCTGGCTGAAGATTTTGATAATGGAAACTTCCTGGGGATTGATGTAGGTAGTTCCCTGTTCAATTCTGCTGAGGTCCAGCAGGTCGGTAATCAGACGCTGCATATTACTGCAAGTCTCCTCCATCAACTGAATATACTCAAGGTGCTTCGAGGACAATGAAGCCTTGTCCAGCTTCATGACCTCCAGCAAACCATTGATGCCAGCCAAGGGTGCCTTGAGGTCATGGGTGGTAATGCCGAGAAAATGATTTTTCTCTGCATTGAGCTGAACCAGGTTGGCATTGGCGGCTTGTAATTCGCGTGTTCGTTCCTTCACTTTTTCTTCCAACTGGAGATTGAATTGCTGCAATTCGATCAGCAGGCGGCGGTTGTCTTTCTCTTTGTTATTAATGGTGACCAGGGCAGCCATCGAAATGATACCAATCAATGCAAAGCTGGAGAAGCGGATCACATCATTGATCAGGTAGCGCTGTTCCAAACTGGCGTTACGTTCGTTCAGGAGTGTCTGTTCGTAGGCAATAAAATCGGCCGTAATTG